>NZ_CDRQNY010000034.1:0-14777 GCF_977037065.1 Butyricicoccus sp.
AACCGGTTACGTAGCGAACCATATCGAAGTCGTGGATCATCATATCGTAGAAGATACCGCCGGAAACTGCAACGTAGGAAGCCGGGGGCGGCTCCGGGTCACGGGAGGAAACGATAACGATATGCGGATCGCCGATCGTGCCGTCCTTAACTGCATCTGCAACTGCCTTGTGGTTGTGGTCGAAGCGGCGGTTGAAGCCTACCTGGAACTTCACGCCCTTCTCCTCAACGAGTGCGAGCAGCTTCTTGATCTTGTCGATATCATAGTCGATCGGCTTCTCGCAGAATACGTGCTTGCCAGCCTGAACTGCTGCCATGGAAACATCGCAGTGGGTGTCAGTGGAGGAGCAAACGAATACTACGTCTACCTCAGGATTGTTGATAACGTCCATAAAGTCGGTGGAAACGTTGGTGATCTTGCGCTCTGCCAGCCACTCGCGTGCGCCGGACTTGTCAAGCATCGGGTCAGCAGCAGCTACTACCTGAACGCCCGGTACGGAGTTGATCAGGTTGTTGATGTGCAGCTTGCCGATTCGGCCGCAGCCTACAACGCCAATTTTCAAAATGCCCATTGGAATTCTCTCCTTATAGAAACGTGATTTTTTAATAGATACACTGCACTTACTGCCGCAAGTGCAGCGCATGGTATTACGGTTTACTGTGCAACTGCCTTGCCGTCCATCTGGCTCTTGAGGGTTGCCATGTAGTCCTCGGCGGTGGTGCTGTCGATGACCTTGGTGCCGCAGTCAACAAAGCTGTCTACCTTTTCGCCGTTCAGATGTGCCACAACGGTCTTAACCGCCTGATAGCCCTGATCGTAACCGCTCTGTGCAACGGTCATGGTCTCGCCGCCATCGAGGATGGACTGTGCTGCGGTAATATTGCCGTCAAAGCCGATGAAGATGGTCTTTGCATAAGCCGGATTGTTCGCTGCTGCACGCGCTGCCGCGATTGCACAGTCGTCATTGTGGCAGGCGATGATAGCCAGACCCTCCGGATGGCTCTGCATGATGCCTTCCATGCAGACGGTTGCCTTGTCAGCTACCGCATCAGCATACTGCACCTCGTCTGCGAGGAACGCGCCGCCTGCGCCGTCAATGCCTTCCTGGAAACCGGTGCGGCGTGCATCGGCGGTGGAGTCACCCTGAACACCCGCAATATAAGCTGCTTCGATCTTATCCCAGCCTGCTGCCTTCGCCGCCTCGACAGCCTTTTCGCCGCCGCTTGCCGCTGCATCCTTCTGACCGATGCCGATGAACGAAATCTTCTCCGGTGCATTAAAGTCCGTATCGATTGCGAAGATGGGCATATCCGTGCCGCTTACCAGCGTGGAAGCCATGTCGCCCTGCAGCGGTGCGATAATCATCGCGTCATACTTGTTGGCGTGCAGATCGGTTTCGATCATATTCTGCTGCTCATCGTATGCGGTTTCGGAGGTCGCGCCCTTCATGTCGAGCACCGCGCCGGTCTCGGCCGCCGCCTTTTCCGCGCCTGCCATCATGTACTGGGTGTATTCGTTCGAGGTGGTCTTGAACACGATGGAAATGTTGTAATTGCCATCGTCGCCCTCAGCCTGAGAGCCGTTGCCGCCGGTGGAATCGGAGGACGAGCCGCAGCCTGCGAGCATGGATGCCATCAATGCGGAGGAAACAAACAGTGCGCCGATTTTCTTCAGATAGCTCATAATAAATTCTCCTTTACAGATCAAAAAATGTGACAAATACTGGGGAATATGCTGTGAGATACTGCTGATTTTACGATATTAGAACTGTGCGTATTTTTCAACGTGTGCGCGGGTGACTTCTGCGGACTTCTTTACATTCTCCTCCTGCGACATCTCGTAGTATGCCGGACGGAAAATCTCGATGGTGCAGCAGTCACCGTCAAAGCCGATCTTCTTGAGCGTATCTGCGTAGCGCGCATGCGGCAGGCAGTCGCCCTCGGCACCCGGCCACAGACGCTTTTCGTCGTTGTTGTAGTACGCGCCGCAGGGCATATCCTCGGTGCCGTTCAGGTGCCATACGAAAATCTTCTTGCCGTCCGCCTTTTCGAGGGTATCCCAGCCGGAGCCCATTGCGTAGAAGTGGTACTGATCGAGCGTTACACCAACCAGCGGGCTGTTTACTTCCTCGACGATTGCGTAAGCATCCTCAAAACGGTTGATGGTCATGGACGGCTCGCCGCAGAACTCGAGGCTCAGGCGGATGCCGTGCGGCTCGCACTTCTTAACCATTTCCTTGAGAACGGCAACTGCATCCTCGCGGATCTCCTTGCGGGTCGGGGTCAGGCCGCGCTCCTTCATGTCCTTGCTCGGTACGACAACGATCATCTTGCAGCCGAGGATGTTGCAGCGGCGGATGATCTCGTCCAGTTCAGCCATAACGGCATCCTTCTCCTCCTGCGTCTGCTTCATGTTGAAGAAGCACAGTGCATTGTAGGAGAGCATCTTGAGGTGGTGGCTCTGGAACCATGCGCCCATCTCCTCGAGAGTGATCTTGCCGGCTTCCAGATCGCGGTTCAGGCACTCCGACTGAATATCAATGCAGTCGAAGCCGTACTTCTCGCACAGCTCGAGGTCCATCATAACACTGTGGTTCTTGCAGAAACGGTCATTTGCTTCATTAAATCCGAGTTTCATGGTAATTGTTCTCCTTTTCTTTTCTCAATTAGGTTCTTGGTTAGTTATTATACTCATGCGGCAATGCCGATGGGCGAAAACAGAATGTAGATGCCGATCGCCAGAATGATACCGATGATACATACGATATGGCGATACTTCCACGGGGTCAGATCAACTGCGCCGACATCGGCCGGAACATATTCTTCTGTGCCGCGGTACTTGTTCAAATACCACATGATGGAAAACTCAACGAAGAACAGCACAGCGATGGCGTACAGATAATGGACCGGCTCACCCGAGGTGGGGTAACAGGGCTTGAGGATCATAAACGCGCCGTAAGCGATAACGTGAACAGCGGTGATGACCTTGGGCGCGTACTTCGGTGCCTTGCGGAAGATCAGCGCGCCGAGTACGGTGAACAGGATCGGCAGGGAAACGAACTGGCTCATAGAGTTGAGGAAGGTCGTGATGCCCTTGGCGAACATAACGAACGGTGCCACGCAGATAGCGACTGTACCGGCGCAGGTGCCGTAGATCTTGCCGACCTTGACACACTGCATATCCGAAGCCTTCGGATTGATGGCGGTGCGGTACAGGTCGAGGGTAAACATGGTCGATGCGGAGTTGAGCACCGAGTTGAACGAGGACAGGATCGCGCCGAACAGAACAGCGGCGAAGAAGCCCATGACCGGCTTGGGGACAACGGCGGAAACCAGTGCCGGATAAGCAAAGTCGATCGCGGAGGAACCGGCCGCCGCCAGCTTGTCCTGAATGGACGGCAGGTGGTAAGCGATAACGCCCGGCAGTACCAGATAGAAGAAGCCGATGGTCTTGAGGAAACCGCAGTAGATCGCGCCCTTCTGACCTTCCTTCAGGCTCTTTGCAGCAAGTGCGCGCTGTACAAAGGACTGATTCGTGCACCACCAGTACAGATTGTTGAAGAACATTCCCGTGAAGATGAGCGGCCACGGCAGAGCCGGTTCAGCAGCATCCCACGAAGCCCATGCGTTGAGCTTTTCGGGTTCGGTTTGTACGAGGTACTTGACACCTTCTACCAGACCGCCGCCGGTGGTCTCGTGACCCAGCAGCGCCAGCGCGAGGAACGGAATCATCAGGCCGCCGATGATAAGGCCGATGCCGTTGATGGTGTCGGATACGGCAACCGCCTTCAAACCGCCGAAGATGGCGTAGCAGCCGCCGATAATACCGATGACGACACACAGAATTGCAACAGACTGAAACTTGCTGATGCCGAAGATACCGGAAATATCGAAGATATTCTCAAATACAACTGCACCGGAGTAAAGGATGACCGGCAGATTGAGGATGGAGTACATCACAACGATGACGAACGAGAACATCAGCTTGGTGCCGCGGCCAAAGCGTGCTTCCATCAGCTGCGGGATGGTGGTCGTGCCCATTTTGAGGTAGGTTGGCAGGAACCACAGCGCCAGCGCAAACAGCGTGAACAGTGCACCGACCTCCCAGCCGATCGGGCTCATATTGGAGGCCCAGCCCTGACCGTTTGTGCCGACAAGCTGTTCTGCGGACAGGTTGGTCAGCAGCAGCGAGCCTGCAATGACAATACCCGGCAGTCCGCGCCCCGCGAGGAAGTATCCCTCGGCGGTGTCGAGCTTGTCATCTCGGGTCTTCCACGCTGAAATGACTGCCACCATGACGGTGAAAAACAGGAAGCTCAGCGCGATCCAGATCATGGAACTGAAAAATGACATTTTGTTTCTCTCACTCTCTTTTGGGGAATTTTTCGGTTTTGTGAATGGCCTTGTTCACTTGACAATCACAGAATATCACAGTGGATTTCCGGTTGCAATAGCTTGGGCGCACTATCATTTATCCGTGCATTATATCGTGATTGTGCATATTAAGATTGCGAGTATTTACGATATTATGCACAAAAATGGCGCTATCATTGTATCATTGGCGATGTGCGGCACAACATTTTCGTGCAGATGTAACATCTGGCGCACGGCTGTATTTTATGATATAGTATAAGTACAGATAACGCAGGAGAGTGATTTTATGGTAACGATGCAGCAGATTGCTGACCGCTGCGGGGTGTCGCGCGGAACGGTGGACCGCGCCCTGCACCACAAGGAGGGCGTGCGCGAGGAAGTCGCGGAGCGCATCCGCGCGACGGCGCGCGAAATGGGCTATATCTCTAACCGCCTCGTCATGCAGCAGACGCAGCAGTGGAAGATCGGCGTGGTGCTCCACTCCGACCATTCGCCCTTCGTGCAGATGCTGTGCGAGCTGTTCGAGAGCTTTTCCGAGCGTGAGCTTCTCCCGAACATCACGGTCATCGTGCGCGCGATGCAGGATATGGATGTGCAGCATCAGCTGACGTTGATCGATGAACTGGTAACGACCGAGCACATCGACGGCCTCGCGCTCATGCCGCTTGCGAACACGCTCGTGCGCGACAGGATAAACACGCTCAGTGAGCAGCAGGGCATCCCTGTCGTGACGTTCAACACGGACATCACCGACGCGAACCGAATCGCCTATGTCGGCGCGGACAACATCGCGAGCGGCCGCGCCGCCGCCGCACTGCTCGGCATGGTCATGCAGGGGCACGGCAGCGTGCTGCCGATTCTGGGGCAGCGCAGCGGTCACTATGCCGACTCGCAGCGTTTTACCGGCTTCAGCACCGAAATGGCGGAGAGTTTTCCGGATATCCGGGTTCTGCACCCGGAATGCTCGTTCCTCGACGAAAGCCTTTCCGAGCGCATCGCTATGCGCGCCATTCAGTCGGACAGCGAGCTGCGCGGCATCTATCTGACCTCCGCAGGACGGGAGGGCGTTTACCGCGCCGTGCACGCCGCACACCGCAGCGAAAAGCTGCACATCGTCGTTCACGATGTCACCGAGGGCAACATCAAAATGGTAAAAAACGGTACGGTCGATTTCATCATCGGGCAGGACGTCAATACACAGGGCACGCTCCCAATCCGTCTGCTCTACGACTATCTCGAGCGCCATCAGTTCCCCAGAGAGCGCATGAATATGACGGATATTACGATTAAATTCCGCGGAAATGTGTAAAAATTCATGCTTTTTTCAAATAGATTGCAAGACCATAAAAAGAGCGTATAGCAAGTTCAAGCTATACGCTCTGAGACTGTCGAAAAACTTCGTTTTTCCGACAATCTGTGTTTTGACTTCGCAAAACACGGACGTCCGAAAGTTCCCATTCGGAAACTTTCTCCCTCTTAAAGTATAAAAACCGAGGTACACGCCCCCGATTTTTATGAATTTGCTTTGCAAATTCTATTAAATGCGTGCTACCGCACGAAGCGTAAAAATTAAAATAATACTTTTTTGACAGATTGAGAGCGTATAGCAATTTCAAGCTATACGCTCTCGTTTTATTTTACTAATAATAAACCAATATTTTTATTATACACTTGTTTCGAGAAAACTACGGTATTTTGCAGAATCTGCGGGATTGCTGAAACCGAAAATGCTTCAAAATTCGGAGTAAGAAACCTTGGTAGCGACCCTCTTGTACGCCTGCGCCGCGCAGGCGCAGAATCGTTAAAAACAGCGTAAAGTTATATCTAATGATAATATAACGGAAAGTAATCTATAATAAGGAAAGAAAATATAACAAAAAGTATAAAAATACAATTTGACAATCCGAACTCATGGGCATATAATTAGAAAACAAACTGTTTGAATTAGAACAAAGGAGAACGCAATGGAATTTTCCACTCATTACCTGCTCATGGCTGACCATGCCATGCTGCAGAAACTTGTCATGTCGCGCATCAAACCGCTCGGTCTGACCACCGGCCAGCCTAAAGTGTTGGACTTTCTGCAGGATCACGACGGCGCCATGCAAAAGGATATCGCCCAGGGCTGCCATATCGAGCCGTCCTCGCTTTCTACCATCCTCGGGGGAATGGAACGCGCCGGACTGCTTGAACGCAGCACACGCGACGAAAACCGCCGTACGGTGTATGTCCGCCTGACCGACCTCGGCCGGGAACAGTGCCGCCGCTTGAATGATATCTTTGCCGCCGCAGAAGAGGAGGCGCTGCGCGGCTTCTCACCGCAGGAGATGCAGCAGTTACAGGCCCTGCTTGAACGCATTTATCGCAATCTAAACAACTAAAAGGGGATAAAATAGGCATGAAAGGCTCTAAACTCGGTATTCGGCTGCTATATTATTTCGGCGGCTTCTTCGTCATGACTATCGGCATTGCACTGTCGGTCAAGTCCAATCTCGGCGTGTCGCCGGTCAGCTCCATCCCATACACCATGACCTGTGTCTGGGGCATTGAGATGGGCGTTGCGACCGTCATTTTCCACGTTATTCTGGTCATCCTGCAAATGCTGCTGATGCGCCGCCGCTTTGAATGCAAAAACCTGCTGCAGATTCCGGTCGGCATGGTGTTCGGCGCATTCACGACCACCTGCAACACGCTCGCGGCAATGTTTCCCTCGACGGACAACCTAATTATCCGTTTGCTGATGTGCTGGATTGCCACTGTTTTCGTTGCAATCGGCATCTTTTTCTACGTTCCGGCGGACATTATGCCGCTGGCCGGTGAAGGCGCTATGCTGGCCATCTCCACGCTGACCGGCAAGCCGTTCCCGACCGTCAAAATCGCGTTTGACGTATCTATGGTGTGTATTTCGCTCATCACCTGCCTGATCTTCCTGCACGGACTGGGCAGCGTCGGCATCGGTACAGTTATCGCGGCGCTGCTTGTCGGTATCGAGCTGCGCATGATTACGCATCGGTTTGGTCGCTGGCGCGATAAGCTGCTCGGCAAACAATCCGAAATCTGAGGCAACACCGCAGTTTAATTATGCGGTGTTACCTAAAAATCCCTCTCTTTCTCGCAAAAAGAGAGGGATTTGTTTATGTTCTGCGCATTTTCAGCAGCCGGATGTCATCACCGAAGAACCGCAGCGGCAGGAACTCGCCGAGCAGGCGGGAGGCCACGGCAGGCGAATATTTCTCGCTGAGCGTTTCCGGCAGTAGGTTGGTGTTGATGATCATGGGGCGCTTAGCCATCAGGCGGTTGTTGATCAGGTTGTACAGCGCGGAAACCGTGAAGGCGGTGCCCATTTCGGTGCCCATATCGTCGATAATGAGCAGGTCGGCGCGTTCGTAGCGTGCAGCGCGTTCTGCGGCGGCTTCGCCGTCACCGGAGCCGAATTTGATGGTCTCATACGCGGCAACAATGTTGATGGCGGTGTCGTAGGCCACGGAAAATCCGCGTGCGGAGACCGCCTCGGCAATGCAGGTAGAGAGAAAGGTCTTGCCCAGACCGGTCGAGCCGAACAGCAGCAGATTGGGGGAATCCTTGCCGAATTTTGCGGCATAAGCCTTGCATTCGCCCAGATTATATTCCATATTTTCACGCGGCGAAATACCGCTGCGGCCATCCGGGCGGGTGGAGTAAAAGTTCATGTCGAACTTGGAAAAGTTCTGATCGGCAATCGGCAGCACCGAGGAAAGCTGTTCCTTGAGCAGCTTGGCGTAGCGCGCCTTGACGCACTCGCAGGTCGCACTGCCGGCGTAGCCGGTGTCGCCGCATTTTGGGCACAGCGGCTTGTCTGTCAGATAATCGGCGGGAAGTCCCAGCTGCCGGAGCAGGTTGCCGCGTTCCTCCTGCAGACCGAGATTGCGGTCGCGCAGCTTTTCGATTGCAGCAGTCGGGTCTCCGCCGGACTCCATTGCGGCCCGCAGAACGGACGCTGCTGTGGTGCTCAGCTCGCGGTCGATTGCGCGGATACGCGGCTCGCGTGTGTAAATATCACGCCGGCGCGCTTCCAGCTCCTCGGTGTGAGCCGTGCGCTCGCGTTCCAGCTCGCGCCGTGCGGCGGCGAGCAGTTTTTTATCGTATGCCATAGGTTATTCCTCCGTGTTGCGGCGATGACTGCGCACGCGTGCAGCCCAGTCCTGCTCCCACGCGGCGAGCGTGGCGCTGTCGGTCGGCTGTGCGGGTGTCTGACCGACGGCGGCAGGCACAGCAGACACGGCAGACGTGCGGGTTTCCGGCTCGAGAGCGGTGATTTCGCTGACCGTATGTACGCCCGCATTGTCCCATCGGCGCAGAATGCCGAGCGTGTAATCCAGACTTTTGTGTCCCTGTTTTTGACCGGTGCGGTGCACCGCCAGTTCTACTGCGTCGGCAGGGAAGCCGTGCGCCAGTGCAAAGCGGCAGACGCGCTGCTCCTTGGGTGCAGGCTGCTCGGTATCCGCACCGAGTGCACGGTAGATCGCCTCGCTGAGCGGTTTTTCGTCCGCACGGCGTGTTAGGTACTGCTGGGCCGCCTGCGCGGTGACAATGCCCATATCGGCCCACTGGTTGGCTTCTCGGCGCAGATCGGTCGTGCGGACCGTGCCCTTTTCGCTTTTCAGATAGCTGAGCAACTCAATCGTTGCGCCTGCGTCCAGACCAAGATAGTCGTAAATGGTCAGCAGACAGCGCAGCTGACCCTCGGTCAGCGCACGGCCTGTAATGCCCTCTGCTGCATCGCAAAGGCCGGAGAAGGTCTGGTCATCCAGACGGGCGCGGCGCAGCTCATCGCCGGTGTAGCGCGGCGCTTCGGCGGATTTGTCGGTTGCTGCTTTGGTTTTTTCTGTCGGCGCGATCAGGTTGTTGAGCGTAAATGCCGCACGTTCGTAGCGGTCGGCGCTCAGACGCAGGGCGCGCGCTGCAGCGGAGCCGTCCGTGCCGCCGTGCCGCAGGATATAAAGATACAGCAGCGCCGCATCGCCGTCGCCGACCGCGATCAGCTTGTCGAGCATGTCGCAGCGTGCTACGCGCAGTTCGCCCTCGGGCAGCAGCACAGAGGTCATGGGCTTGTCCTTCTTTCCAGTGGATTTTGGTGTACCCCTCATTATAGCATAAATCCCTCTTCATTTGAAGAGGGAAGAATTGCAGAGAGTAACAGAATATGTGCCACAATAAAAGCAGAAAACCGAGGAAACTCTTGGTTTTCTTCGTAAACTGGTGAGAGTGTAGCCACCATCGGCTGCGCTCTTTTTCTATCTTCATTATAGCGGTTTTAAGGGGAAAGTCAATATGGGTTTATTTGCGTGATTTGCGGTGATTATCATTATATAAACCGAGATATTGCCGTCGAATTGTCCGCTTACGCAGGCAAATCACGGTTCGGCGAAGCTGACTGCAGCCTTCGCAAATATCTTTGCTCCAAGAGAGTGAAACATCCCATTTGGTATAGCAGGTGCCCTCCAGACGGTTGAGACAATCCAGACAAAATTCAGCCATAAGCTCACCTCACACACATTATACTCAATATATTGGGCATAGTCAATATATTAGGTCGTGTTATGTTGTGCGTGAGGTGATCGTACATGATCAGTTACGCTCCGTTTTACCGGACGCTTTTAGAAAAAGGCGTTACAGAATACCATTTAATTTACAAACAGGGCTTTTCCGCCAATATTCTGCACCGCATGAAGCACGGTAAAACAATCACACTGAAAACGCTGGATACATTGTGCTTTATCCTAAACTGCAGTGTTTCGGACATTATCGAGTATATCCCGGATGAATAAAAAGGCTTCGGAGCACTGCTCCGAAGCCTTTTTCTCTATTTCAGCCGAAATTCAATTACAGAATCTTCTCTTCCGGCTTAACGTCCTTCATAGACAGGTTTACACGGCCCTTGTCGTCGATCTCCATGACCTTAACCCAAACCATGTCGCCTTCCTTGACAGCGTCCTCAACCTTCTCGATGCGGTGGTCAGCCATCTTGGAGATGTGAACCATGCCGTCCTTGCCCGGCAGCAGGTTTACGAATGCGCCGAAGTTCATCAGGCGGACAACCTTGCCGTAGTAGATTTCGCCCGGCTCCGGCTCCTTGACGATCGCTTCGATCATCTTCTTCGCCTTGTCAGCGTCGGTTGCCTTAACAGCAGCGATGGTAACAGTACCGTCGTCCTCGATGTCAACCTTTGCACCGGACTCAGCAACGATGTTCTGGATTACAGAACCGCCCTTGCCGATAACCTCGCGGATCTTGTCCGGATTGATGTGCATGGTGGTCATCTTCGGTGCCCAGTCGGAAACGTCCTCACGCGGCTGCGGGATAGCCTTGAGCATGATCTCGTCCAGAATGCCGTAGCGGGCTACGCGGCACTTCTCGAACGCCTGCTTGATGATGTTCGGGGTCAGACCGTCAACCTTGATATCAACCTGAATAGCGGTGATGCCCTTCTTGGTACCTGCTACCTTAAAGTCCATATCGCCGTAGAAGTCCTCAACGCCCTGGATATCGGTGAAGGTGGTCTCCTGACCGCCGTCGGTGATCAGACCGCAGGAAATACCGGCAACCGGTGCCTTGATCGGAACACCGGCGTCCATCAGAGCCAGCGTGGAACCGCAGACAGAGCCCTGAGAGGTGGAGCCGTTGGAGGAAATAACCTCGGAAACCAGACGCAGAGCGTACGGGAATTCGCTTACCGGCGGGATAACCGGCAGCAGAGCGCGCTCAGCCAGTGCGCCGTGACCAATCTCACGACGGCCGGGACCGCGGGACGGACGGGTCTCGCCAACAGAGAAGGACGGGAAGTTGTAGTGATGGATATAACGCTTCTCCTTCTCCTCGAAGATGGTGTCCAGCTCCTGCGCATCGCCCAGAGTACCCAGAGTGCAGAGCGTCAGAACCTGGGTCTGACCGCGGGTGAACATGCCGGAACCGTGTACGCGCGGCAGAACGTGAACCTCGGCAGCCAGCGGACGAACCTCTTCCATGCCGCGGCCGTCTACGCGCTTGCCGTTTGCCAGCCAGCGGCGAACGATCTTCTTCTGCAACTTGTCTACGCACTCGCCAAGGTTAGCACCGTGCTCTTCCTTGTACTCCTCGTCCAGAGTTGCTTCAAACTCGTCAACGATAGCGCGCACGCCGGCGTCACGGACGGTCTTGTCGTCGGTATCCATAGCAACCTCGAACTTGTCGTTGCAGGCTGCCTCGAGCTTGTCGAACAGGTCGTGGTCGATGTCATGATGCTCGTACTCGAACTTCGGCTTGCCGATCTCGTCCTTGATGGACTGGATGAACGCGCAAACCTTTTTCAGCTCCTCATGAGCCTCCATGAGAGCATTGAACATGTCGTCCTCCGGAACTTCCTTTGCACCGGCCTCGATCATAACGATCTTGTCCTTGGTAGCACACAGGGTAACGTCCATCTCGGAAGCAGCGCGCTGCTCGGAGGTCGGGTTGATAACGGTCTTGCCGTCAACGATGCCAACCTGGCAGCCGGCTACAACGTAGTCGAACGGAATATCAGAGATAGAAACTGCGATGGAAGCGCCCAGCAGAGCAACAACCTCCGGGGAGTTGTCATAGTCGTTCTCCAGAACAGTGCAGACGATGGAAACGTCGTTGCGCAGGTCCTTCGGGAACAGCGGACGCATCGGACGGTCGATCTGACGAGAGGACAGGATCGCCTTCTCGGACGGACGGCCCTCACGGCGCATGAACGAGCCGGGGATGCGGCCTACTGCGTACATACGCTCCTCAAAGTCAACGGAGAGCGGGAAAAAGTCGATGCCGTCACGCGGCTTAGCGGATGCGGTAGCAGTAACGAGAACAGCGGTCTCGCCGTAGCGAACCAGGCAGGAGCCGTTAGCGAGCTGTGCCATCTTGCCGGTCTCGACGGTCAGCTTGCGGCCGGCGATCTCGGTCTCAAAAACGCGGTAGTTTTTGAAGTCAAAGTGGTTGATGTTTGCCATTTTGTTTCCTCCTTTAATCGTTTGGGGAGGGCGGCAGCAGCTTTTTTAGCACTTGAAACAAAAACCAAGCGGAATGGAAAATGGAGAATGCAGAATTGCTGTATTGCGCACTGCGCGATAATTGAATAAGCGCGTAGCGCAGCCAGCGCAGCGCGGACGGAACTCGCGCAAGGAGAGCGCTATTTTCCATTTTCAATTCTCAATTTTCAATTCCGAATCATGCTCTGCATGATTTGGTCTCTCTTTCAACTGCTAAAAAGCGATAATGCCGCCCAGCTTAAAATACAGAAACAGGGGAGCAGACTGCTCCCCTATTTTCGCATTTTCTTACTTACGGATACCCAGCTTAGCGATCAGGGCACGGTAACGGTTGATGTCCTTCTTCTGCAGGTAAGCCAGCATAGAACGACGCTGACCAACCATCTTCAGCAGACCGCGGCGAGAGTGGTTATCCTTCTTGTGTACCTTCAGGTGCTCGGTCAGCTCCTTGATGCGGGCGGTCAGGATTGCAACCTGAACCTCCGGGGAACCGGTGTCGGTAGCGTGGGTACGGTTTGCCTCGATAACGGCAGTCTTGTCTTCCTTACGGATCATGTCGGTAGTTCACCTTTCATAAATAAAATTTTACTCACCCACAGGCCGGGCCGCGGCTTGGTGAATGGGGGCGATAGGAACGCTCCCTTTGTCCGTCAGCTAAGCGCGGGGCGAAAGTATATTTATATTACCATGAAAATGACTGTTTGTAAAGCGATTTTCGCGGATTTCAGCATAAAATCTCGAAAGCAGACGCGCGTTTGACGAAAAAACAGGCATGTTTTTGTACAAGTTGTCAGTTTCTGCGGAATACTGCTGCGTGAATTGTCGGATTGTACAATTATGAATGAATTGTAAATGCGATTTTGGCACATTTGAATCTTGTCCGGCGAGAGGCAGAGTGCTATAATTACTACCATCATCGGTGGAGGGCTTGAGAGTTCTTCTCGCTCGCTGCCGTTTTTATTTATTGCTAAGAAACGCGACGGGGCGGTGCAGCAGCGCGGCCTGATGTCGCGTTTTTATTCGTTTTGAGGTACTTTTTCCGAATGGGAAAACGGGGTCGCATACCTGTTTTCTGCACCGGCTGGGCGGGATGCCCGAACCGCGCAGGCGGTTCGTCCTGACGGGCGGGAAGTTTTTCGCTGCACCTCAGCGGGGGAGTGCGCCGTCTGCGGACGGCGGGGACGTTGCGGTGCCCGCCGCGGGGGCAAAAAGGAAGGGACACCTGCGGTTTCCCTTCCTCTTTGAACTCCTATCTTTCCCTTATTCGGACAGCACGGCGGCAATCAGAGAGCGGCGACCGCTTCGGAATAGGGGAACGGCAGTCGGGTTACTCTTGCGTAGGAACGCGCATTACGCGTCCATTACTCGACCTATACGCAGTTCTCGGATGCCGTTCTGCTACACATACCGGCAACTCTACGCAGACGCGACACAAGGTGAATTGCCCGAAGGGCAAGAGAAGGTCCCCTGGGGGATAACAGTGTCGCGCAACTCGTTTGCGCGTTATTTCGCATAGCACCTGCGAATTTTATATGCCGCTAATGCTTTACCGGAGGGAGGGATGAACTCATCACTCCGCGTGTTGGCGAATTGCATTGATTTGATCAACCTGTACTTACAAATGACCGTAGGGGCGCACATTGTGCGTCTTTTTTCTGTTCTGCACAAACAAAACCACGTGCCTATGGCGATTTTCCACAAACCGGGAACACCAAACTTTGTGAAAAACCGCCTTTGCGGAAAAATTTTGTTTTCAGTATAATAAATATGTAAAAACGACTGTATATATTGTTTTTTGCGTATTTCATCAACAAAACAGGAGAAATGGACATGGAGCGGATTAAGGCGGCGTGCATTTGTCAGACCCTGCATTTCCAGCTGAAGGAGGATTTGGAGCACAGTATTGCGGTGCGTCTGGTGCGCGAGGAAGTCGAGCACTACAAGCAGGCACTGGAGCGCAACCGCACGCGCTATAAGATCGTAGACGAGGCGGAGCAGGAGGATGGTTCGGTAGTCATTCGTATCATCAAGCAGTACAACCGGAGTCCGGTAGGCGATTATCTGGATTGAAAAGAGCCTGTCTGCGCTGCAGACAGGCTCTTTCTCTTTATTTTGTGCCGAAAAAAGCCGCAGAGCAATGCTCTGCGGCTTTTCTTATACAATCAGAAGCAGCGTGCTGCGCTTTCCGCGGGCATGGCGGATGTTGCAAGCGGGGCTCCAAAACCCGCCGCAAACCGGGAGGTCGCAGGCAGTACGGCGCTTCAAAAAGCAATCAGATGATTACTTGGACTCCTTAGCAGCCTTGATTGCGTCGATCATCATCGGAACAACCTTGAACAGGTCGCCGCAGATGCCGTAGTCAGCTACGTCGAAGATCGG
>NZ_CDRQNY010000035.1:0-14514 GCF_977037065.1 Butyricicoccus sp.
TCCCGCCCGTTAGGGGGCGAACACGCTGACGCAGTTCGAGTACCCTGCTCAGCCGGTGCAGAAAAGGAGCCGCCCGGATAGGGCGAACACGCTAACGCAGTTCGAGTACCCCGCTCAGCCGGTGCTGAAAAAAGCTGCCGCCCGGATAGGGTGAACCGCCTGCACGGTTCAAGTACCCCGCTCAGCCGGTGCCGAATAGAGAAAAATCCGATTTTTAACCGAAAAAATCTGCGGAAACCCGCTTGGACTGATTGCTTATCCCATTTGTATTTGTTATAATAAACAGTAAAGCAAAAACCAAAACGGCACGGCAGGACAGACTGGAGCCTGCTCCCGGTGCCGGACCTTCGATGCGCCGCCGCATGACGCGGCCGGAATTCCGAGGGTATACCACTTAAACTTTTTTATATAGATTTTTGGAGGATTAAACGCCTTATGGAGCATATTAAGGATTGCATCGCGGCACTGCGAGAGGCCGCACCTGAAATAGATATTGCAGAAAACGAACTCATGCGCCGCCATACTACGTTCGCCATCGGCGGACCGGCGGACCTGTTCGTGCAGCCGAAGACCCGCAGGGAACTGACCGCGGCACTTGCCGTACTGCGCGAGCGCAATATTCCGTTCCTGCTGCTCGGCAACGGCTCCAACATGCTGGTGGCCGATGCGGGCATCCGCGGTGCGGTTGTCTGCACATCCGAGCTGGATGAAGTCCGCGTAAATGAGGATAACACTGTCTCCGCCGAGGCGGGTGCGCTGCTCAGCCGCATTGCCCGCCGCGCACAGCGTTCCGGTCTGACCGGAGCCGAGTTTGCAGGCGGCATTCCGGGCAGTCTGGGCGGCGCGGTTTACATGAATGCGGGTGCGTATGACGGCACGATGGCCGGCATTGTGCAGGAGACCGAATTTGTAGACGGCGAAGGCAATATCTGCACCCTCAAGGGCGATGAGCACGGCTTTGACTACCGTACGAGCGTGTTCCGCAAGCATCCGGACTGGACGGTGCTCCGTTCGACCATGCAGCTGCAGAACGGCGATTCGGCGGCGATTCTGGATAAGATGAACGATTTCGCGCAGCGCAGACGCGACAAGCAGCCGCTCAACTTCCCGTCGGCAGGCTCGACATTTAAGCGTCCCGTGGGACATTTTGCGGGCCAGCTTATCGAGCAGGCCGGTCTCAAGGGCACGAGCGTCGGCGCGGCACAGGTTTCGGAAAAGCACGCGGGATTTCTCATCAACCGCGGCGGTGCAACATGCGATGACATGCTGCGTCTGATCGAACTGGTGCAGAACAGGGTGCGCGAGCAGTTCGGCGTGGAGCTGGAGTGCGAGGTGCGCATCGTAAAATAATCAGCAGCGCCGCTCGGCGGCGTTATCACAGCAGAAACACAGGGCAGGGGGAAAGGTAACATGTATTTTTTGATCATTTCCGGTATGTCGGGCGCAGGCAAGAGCCGCGCGGTCGCCACACTTGAGGACTTAGGCTATTACTGCGTCGATAATCTGCCGATCTCCCTCATACCGCGCTTCGCGGAGATCTGTCTGGCGGCAACCGAACGCTATGAACGTGTGGCGCTCGTCACCGATGTGCGTGCAGGCGGCGATTTCCAGCAGCTGTTTGATTCGCTGGATTCGATCAAGAGCATGGGCTGCGATTACCGCATCCTGTTCCTCAACACGGACACGCCGACGCTCATCCGCCGCTACAAGGAGACGCGCCGCAAGCATCCGCTGATGGAAAAGGGCATGTCCATGACAGCCGCCATTGAAAAGGAGCGCGAAATGCTGTCCGGTCTGCGCGACCGTGCCGACTTTGTGGTGGACACCACCGGACTGTCTGCTGCCGGTCTGCGCGAACGTCTGCTGACGATGTTTTCCGGCACCGAGAGCGGAGAGGTGTTTGAGGTCATCGTACAGTCGTTCGGCTTCAAGTACGGCATTCCTCCCGAGAGCGACCTTGTGTTTGATGTGCGTTTCCTGCCCAATCCCTATTACGAAATGAGCCTGCGCGAGCGCAACGGCACCGATCCGGAGGTGCGCGATTATGTGTTCCGCGGCGGTACGGCGGATGTGCTGATGCGCTACCTGACGGGCATGATCGACTTTCTGCTTCCGCGCTATATCGCGGAAGGCAAGGCGAATCTGATCATCAGCATCGGCTGCACCGGCGGCAAGCACCGCTCGGTCGCTATCACCGAGGCGCTGAGCGAACACCTGCGCAGGCAGGAATACGGTGTAGTGACCATGCACCGCGATTACCAGAGATAAACCCGCTTCGTTCCGGACAGGCGAAGCGTGCTGTACAGAACGGAGAGAATATATGTCTTTTTCAACCGAGGTCAAAAACGAGCTGTGCCGGGTATCCATGCAGCGCGCCTGCTGCACGCGTGCCGAGGTTTACGGCGCACTGCTCCATGCCTCGGTTTTTTCGCACAAGGAGATACGGCTGTCGGCGGAGAACATGACCGTTGTCCGCCGTCTGCAGGCACTGCTGCAGCGCGCGTTTTTTGTCGAGTGCGAGCCGCAGAAGGCAGGCCGCAAGCAGCAGCTTGTGCTTACCGAACCGGCGCAGATCGGACGCGTGTTTGATGCGCTCGGCTACGACTGCAAGAGCCATATCACCTATCATATCAATCGCAATCTGCTCGAGGAGGACTGCTGCATTGCGTCCTTTCTGCGCGGCGCCTTCCTCATGGGCGGCACGGTCGCGGGACCGGACAAGAAAAGCCATCTCGAGCTGAAAACCACCCACCAGAGTCTGTCGGGGGAGGAGACAAGCCTGATGCTTGATTTAGGTTTATCGCCCAAGCAGGCACGGCGCGGCAGCGCGTATCTGCTGTACTTTAAGGACGGCGCAAGCGCGGAGGATTTCCTTACGCGCATCGGTGCGCCGCACGCGGCGATGGAGCTGATGCAGGCGAAGGTAGAGAAGAATCTGCGCAACACGATCAACCGGCAGGTCAACTGCGAGACCGCGAACATGATGAAGGCCGCCGATGCATCGGCGCGACAGATCGCGGCGATTCAGGCGCTGATCGACAGCCGGGGGGAGGACGCATTTCCGGGCAACCTGTGGGAGACCGTGCGCCTGCGTCTGGAATACCCGACGGACAGCCTGTCCGAGCTGGCGCAGCGGTTCGATCCGCCCATCTCCAAACCGGGACTGAGCCACCGCCTGAAAAAGATCATCGAGCTTGCGGAGAAGGAGGACTAAATTGGTACCATTTGCACATCTGCATGTCCACAGCGAATACAGCCTGCTGGACGGCGCCTGCCGTATCGAAAAGCTGGTGGACCGTGTGGCAGAGCTGGGGCAGACCTCTTGCGCGCTGACCGACCATGGCGTCATGTACGGCGTGATCGACTTTTACCGCGCCTGCAAGGCCAAGGGTATCCATCCGGTCATCGGCTGCGAGGTGTATCTGGCGCCGCATTCGCGCTTTGACCGTAGCTACATCAACGGCGAGTGGCACACGCACCTCATCCTGCTGTGCGAGAACATGACCGGCTACCGAAACCTCATCCACATGGTGTCGTGCGGTTTCTCGGAAGGCTTCTATATGAAGCCGCGTATCGACATGGAGCTGCTGCGCGCGCACAGCGAAGGACTCATCTGTCTGTCTGCCTGTCTGGCGGGCGCGATTCCGCGTGCGCTGGCGGACGGTGATATGGACGGCGCGTATGACCTCTGCGAGCAGTTCCTCGATATTTTTGACCGGGAGCATTTCTACCTTGAAATTCAGGACCACGGCATTCCGTTGCAGCAGAAAGTCAATGAAGGTCTGTACCAGCTTTCCAAGGAGCTGAACATCGGTCTGGTGGCGACCAATGACGCGCATTATCTGACTAAGGCGGATGCGCGTATTCAGGACGTGCTCATGTCCATCCAGATGGGCAAGACCGTGGATGACCCGACCCGCATGAAGTTCGAGACGCAGGAGTTCTACATTAAGGATGCGGACGAAATGGCGGCGCTGTTCCCGGAGCACCCGGAGGCACTCGCCAACACGGTAAAGATCGCAGAACGCTGTCAGGTCGAGTTCGAGTTTGGAAAGTACCATCTGCCCGAATTCGATGTGCCGGACGGCTACACCTCGCTCGAATATCTGCAGAAGCTGTGCGATGAAGGCTTCGCAAGACGCTATCCGAACGATGACGGCACCGTGCGCAAGCGTCTGCAGTACGAGATCGACATGATCGCCAAGATGGGCTTTGTCGATTACTTCCTCATCGTGTCCGACTTTATCGGCTACGCGAAAAGTCAGGGCATTCCGGTCGGCCCCGGACGCGGCTCGGCTGCAGGCTCGATCGTGTCGTACTGCCTCGCTATCACCGACCTTGACCCGATTCACTACTCGCTGTACTTCGAGCGATTTTTGAATCCGGAGCGTGTCTCCATGCCGGATATCGACGTGGACTTCTGCTATGTTCGCCGTCCGGAGGTCATCGAGTACGTTACCCGCAAGTACGGCAAGGACCGCGTGGCGCAGATTGTCACGTTCGGCACGATGGCTGCCCGCGGTGCCATCCGCGATGTCGGCCGTGCGCTCAACATCCCGTACAACGATGTTGACGCGGTTGCCAAGCAGGTGCCGAACGAGCTGCACATTACGATCGATAAGGCGCTGACCATCAACGCGGAGCTGAAAAAGATGTACGACGAGCAGCCGCAGGTCAAAGAGCTTATTGATACGGCGCGTGCGCTCGAGGGCATGCCGCGCAACGCATCGACGCATGCGGCAGGTGTGGTTATCACCAAGGACCCCGTGGACACCTACGTTCCGCTTTCGCGCAACGGCGACCAGATGGTAACGCAGTTTACGATGGTGACCATCGAGGAACTCGGTCTGCTCAAGATGGACTTCCTCGGCCTGCGCAACCTGACCGTTATCGCGGACGCGGAAAAGCTGATTCGCCGTCACACGCCGGATTTTTCCATCGAGAACGTGGATATGAGCGACCCCGCGACCTATGAAATGCTCGGCAAGGGCTCGACCATGGGCGTGTTCCAGCTGGAAAGCGCGGGCATTACCAACGTTGTTACCGGTCTGCGCCCGCAGTCCATCGAGGATATTACCGCAGTCGTTGCGCTGTACCGGCCCGGTCCGATGCAGTCCATTCCGCGCTACATCGAGTGCCGTCATCATCCGGAAAAGGTAACGTACAAGCATCCGCTGCTCGAGCCGATTTTAAGCGTCACCTACGGCTGTATGATCTATCAGGAACAGGTTATGCAGGTGTTCCAGAGCCTTGCGGGTTACTCGCTCGGCAAGGCAGATATGGTGCGCCGCGCCATGAGTAAAAAGAAGATGAAGGAGCTGGAAAAGGAGCGCGTCAACTTCATCTACGGCAATGAGGAGCTGGGCATTGACGGCGCCATCAAGCGCGGCGTGCCCGAAGCTGTTGCGGCAAGTCTGTTTGACGAGATCATGGATTTCGCAAACTACGCGTTCAACAAGGCACATGCCGTATGCTACGCAGTCGTATCGTTCCGCACGGCATATCTTAAGTGCCATTACCCGAGAGAATATCTGGCGGCGCTGCTGACAAGCGTTCTGGATGTTTCGGATAAGATCTCCGAGTATATTCAGGCGGCGCGTGATATGGGTATCGCGGTGCTCCCGCCGGACGTAAACGAGTCCTATGACGAGTTTTCGGTTGCGGGCGAGAATATCCGCTTCGGTCTGGCAGCCGTCAAGGGTGTGGGACGCTCGTTTATGAAGCAGCTGGTCGAGGAGCGGGAAGCGAACGGCCTGTTTACCTCATTCCAGGATTTCTGCGAGCGCATGTATGACCGCGAACTCAACCGCAGAGCGCTCGAAAGTCTCATCAAGGCGGGTTCGTTCGATTCCATGCATTACTACCGCAGTCAGCTTTTGAAAATCGTCAATCCCGTGGTAGATGCCATTGCCCAGAACCGCAAGAAGAACATCGAGGGTCAGATGGACCTGTTCGGCATGGGCAACGACGAGGTGCGCGACACGCAGATTGCGATGCCGAACATTCCGGAAGTGCCCAAGCGGGAGCTGCTGGCGATGGAGAAGGAGACCACCGGTCTGTACCTCTCCGGTCACCCAATGGACGAGTACCGCAGCCTGACGCAGAAGGCGCAGGCGGCCTCCGTCAAGCAGATCATCGACGACCTGACGGGCGAGAGCAGCAGGCCGGTCTACAAGGACGGCATGACCGTACGGCTTGCCTGTGTTATCACGGCGGTGCGTCTGAAATCGACCAGGAACGGCTCGATGATGGCGTATGTCACCGCAGAGGACGACACGGCAGCGATTGAGCTTGTCGTGTTCCCGCGTTCGCTGCAGCAGTGCGGCGCATATCTCACCGAGGACAGCGCAGTCCTGCTCACCGGTAAGATCGATGCCCGAGAGGACGAGGCGCCCAAGGTGCTGCTGAACGAGGCGCAGCCGCTCACCGAGAGTGCAGTGGAGAGCCTGCAGCAGCCGAAAAAGAGCACGCAGAAGTCGGTCTACACCGATGCGCAGGCGGCAAAGCTGGCGCCGCAAAAGCTGTTTCTGCGTATTTCCAGCCTGCAGGGTGATGAATGGACGCAGATTAAAGAGGTTTTGCGCACACAGCCCGGCGATACGCCGGTCTATCTCTACCCGATGGACACGAAGAAAAAGACGCTCGCTGCCCGCCGGTACTGGTGCAAACCGGATATTGCATTTTTAACAAAATTACGCTTTCTCTTGCGCGAGGAAGATGTTATAATACAATAGGAGACTGTGCTTATCCTTGGGGAGAGAGACGGTTTCCGCAGAGGGAAACAGAACTGCAATATAGAGGTCAGTGCGGCATCGACTGTGCCGCCAAGAAAGAAAACAGACCCGACAACAGGGAGGCTTTATCATGGATAAACAAATTCGCAGAATCGGCGTACTTACCAGCGGCGGCGACGCACCCGGTATGAACGCACTTATCCGCTCGGTAGTCCGCAGCGCAAGCGCACACGATATTTCCGTTCTTGGCATTCGCCGCGGCTACAGCGGTCTCATCAACGGCGACATCATCGAGATGGGTGCCCGCAGTGTAGACGGCATTATCCGCAAGGGCGGCACCATGCTGTACACCGCACGCTGCAAGGAAATGCTGACTGAGGAAGGTCTGCAGAAGGCGGCTGACACCTGTCGCTACCTCGGTATTGACGGCCTGATCTGCTGCGGCGGTGACGGTACATTCCGCGGTGCACAGGCGCTTTCCCGCAAGGGTGTTCCGTGCATCGGCGTTCCGGGTACCATTGATAATGATATCGGCTGCTCTGATTACACCATCGGTTTTGACACCGCCTGCAATACCGCGATCGAGTGCATCGATAAGCTGCGCGACACCATGCAGTCCCACGAGCGCTGCTCTGTTGTAGAGGTTATGGGCCGCCGTGCAGGTCATCTGGCACTGCAGGTTGGCTGTGCAGTCGGCGCGACCGCAATCTGCCTGCCAGAGCGTCAGCTGGATTTCGACACCGAGATTGTAGAGAAAATGCGTATCGGCCGTATCAAGGGTCGCAACCACCATATCATCATCGTAGCCGAGGGCTATGGCTCCGCACAGGCCGTTGCAGACCAGATTCACGAGGCTACCGGCATTGACACCCGTGTAACGATCCTCGGTCACATCCAGCGCGGCGGCTCTCCGTCCGCTATGGATCGTGTTATGGCGACCCGCATGGGTTATGCTGCGGTTCGTGCTCTGATGGAGGGCAAGGCCAACCGTGTTGTTGTTTCGGATAACAACATTGTTACCGATATCGACATTGAGGAAGGTCTGGCACAGAGCAAGGATCTGAACCAGTGTCTGTTCGAGGCACAGCAGACGGTTGCCATCTGACATGGCGCAGACTGTTCTCATCACCGGAGGCTCGCGCGGCATCGGTGCCGCCTGTGTGCGCGTGTTTGCCGAAAACGGATGGAATACCGCGTTTACTTACAGCAAAAGCAGGAAAGCGGCGGACAGGCTCGCTGGGGAGACCGGCGCACTTGCACTTTCAGCCGATCAGCAGGATACCGCGGCAGTGGAACTCGCGGTCGCGGAAGGGAAGGCGCGGTTCGGCACGATCGATGCCGTGGTCTGCAACGCAGGCATTGCCGAACAGAAGCTGTTCCAGAATATCACCGACGCGGACTGGATGCGCATGCTGGATGTCAATCTCATGGGTACGGTGCGCACGATTCGCGCCGTGCTGCCTGAAATGCTGCACAACCACAAGGGAAGCATCGTCACGGTGTCGTCCATGTGGGGGGAGTGCGGCGCGTCCTGTGAGAGCCATTATTCTGCGAGCAAGGCTGCGATTATCGGCCTGAGCAAGTCGCTCGCGCAGGAGCTTGGCCCGAGCAATATCCGGGTCAACTGCATTGCACCGGGCGTGATCGACACCGACATGAACGCCATGCACAGTGCGGATACCATGCAGGAGCTTGCCGATCAGACACCGCTCGGAAGAGTCGGCGCGGCAGCCGAGGTCGCGGACAGTATTCTGTATCTGTGCTCGGATAAGTCGTCTTTCATTACCGGACAAGTGCTCGGTGTGACTGGCGGTTTCTAATAAAATAAGCGCAAAGCGAGAGGTAAAACCTCTCGCTTTTTTTCGTTAATACGGTTCAAAGTCAAAATAACTGAGCAGACCGTTATAAATGCCCTGTGCAAACCCGAACGGATCGTTCTCCAGCTTCATCGCATCGGAAGTATTGGTCAGGTATGCCAGCTCGACCAGAATCGCAGGCATCTGCGTCCGCCGCAGGACATACAGGCTTGGACGGACGCGCACGCCGTTATCGCGCGTGCCGACACGCGCAACGATGCCGGCGAGCACATGCTGCGCCAGCCAGTATGCCTGCGTATTTTCCTGATAAACATACACCTCGGTGCCGTTGACGGCGGGATTTACGTTCGCGTTGCAGTGGATGCTGATGAAGTAATCCGCAGGCCACTCATTCGCCAGCCGCACGCGCTCGGCCAGACTGGTGGCATTGCTTGTGCCGAGGATTTCCTCGGGTGAGGTGCGGCTCAGCCGCACCTCAAACCGCGAGTCGGCCCGCAGAAGATCAGCCAGATACACGCCGACAGCGTAGGTCACATCCTGTTCGAGCAGACCGCCGCCTTCCGCGCCGGTGTTCGGACCGGACGGATTGTGTCCCTGATCGACAAAAATCTTGATCGCCAAAGTATCACCTCCTCGTGTCAGCCTATGCGGCAGCGCGGCAGAACGTCCGTGCTTGACGGTCAGCACACGCCGTGTTATCCTGTAAGAAAAGAGGGGTGGGATCAATATGAAATTATATATCAAACAGAAGGTATTCTCCTGGGTGGATCGGTTTACTGTTTTTGATGAAACCGGCGCCGACAAATACCATGTCGAAGGGGAGTTTTTCTCGTGGGGCAAGAAGTTGTATGTCACCGACTTGACCGGACACGAGACCGCCTTCATCCAGCAGAAGGTGTTCAGTATGATGCCGCGGTTCTTCGTGTACATCGACGGCGTGGAACGCGCGGAAATCGTCAAGCGGCTTACATTTTTCTACGAAAAATACGAGATCGAGGGTCTCGACTGGACGATCGAGGGTGATTTCTGGGCGCATGAGTACCGCATCACGCAGAACGGACGCGAGGTCGTGTCCATCTCCAAGGAGTGGTTCACTTGGGGTGACTGCTACCAGCTGGACATCGCCGATTCCGCAGACGAAATGCTTGCGCTGGCGGTCGTCCTTGCAATCGACGCAGTGCACGCGCAGGCGAACGCGGCAGCGGCTTCGACTTGAAAGGAAACGATATGATTGAGATAAACCAGGACTTCGCGGACGGTGTACTGCATCCGCGCAATCCGGAGACAAATAAAAACGACTACGGCCGCATTCTGTGCGTGTGCGGCTCGGCAGGATATACAGGCGCAGCATATTTTTCGGCACAGGGCGCGGTCCGCATGGGAAGCGGCGTTGTGACGCTGGCAGTTCCGCAGGGTGCGTGGCCGGTGCTGGCGGTCAAGCTGAATGAGCCGGTCGTGCGGCCCATGCCGCAGGATGAAAACGGGCTGTTTTCTATGGACGCACTGCCGAAGCTGCTTGCGCTTGCCGAAAAGGCGGACGCGCTGCTCATCGGGTGCGGACTCGGCCGTTCGGATACGCTGACCGAAATCGTGTGTACCCTGCTTGAAAAAGCTGCTTGCCAGATTGTGCTCGATGCGGACGGCATAAATTCGATTACCGGGCATAAGGATATATTGCGGCGAACGGCAAAGCCGGTTGTGCTCACGCCGCACGCAGGCGAGTTTGCACGGCTCAGCGGCAAGCCGGATGCGACCGCTGCGGACGCGGCACAGTTCGCGCAGGACTATCGGTGCATCGTGCTCTACAAGGGACACCGCACCCGCATTTTCACGCCGGACGGCGCGGCGTACCGCAATACCTCGGGCAATCCCGGCATGGCGAAAGGCGGCAGCGGGGATGTTCTGGCAGGCATGCTGGTTTCGCTGTGCGGACAGGGCATTGACGCGGTTCTGGCAGCCTGTACGGCGGTGTGGCTGCACGGCAGAGCCGGAGATCTGGCTGCGAACGCGCTGAGCGAATACGGCATGACGCCGAGCGATATGCTGACGCAGCTGCCGATTCTGCTGAAACGATATAACTCGAAAACATGGTGATAAACCGGTCAAAGGAGTGGTAATCTGAACAGGCTGCTGTGTGGTTTGGCGGCGCTTGTTCTGCTCTGCGGCTGCGGCCGCTCGGCGGAAATGAGTGCCGAGGATATGCGTGCGCATTTCGCATCGTTGGACAGCTGTACGGCGCATTTGAAAATAATCTCGGATTTGGACGAATCTGTACTGGAATTTGAAAGCGACTATGTCTATAATAGAGAGGACAGCGATTCCTTCACGCTGACCGCACCGGAGTCGGTCGCCGGTATCGGCGGGCGCATCTCGGGTGAGGAGAACGGCGCGTTCACGCTACAGTACAATGAGCTGCAGCTGGATGATATTGCTCCTCGGCACACCGGACTGACACCGGCAGACGCGTGGTTCTGTTTGCTGAACGATCTGCGGTATGCTGTGCCTGCGCAGGTGTGGAGCGAGCGCACGAACGGCGAAAGCCTGCTCGTGCTGCGCTATGAAAATGCAGACGACAGCGTGGAAAAGCAGGTGTGGCTGCGGCAGAGCGATCTGCAGCCGGTCTATGCCGAGCTGTATGCGGACGGTGCGCGCGTGCTGACCATACAGGTGGAATCCTGTCAGTAAATCAGGAACCAAACGGTTCTGTTGGAGTGACGAAAACAATGGAAGTAAATCAACACCGCACTTGGGCGGAGATCGACCTCGGTGCGATCGAGCATAATTATCGCGTGATCTGCGAGCAGGCACAGGCGCCGGTCCTGTGTGTCGTTAAGGCGGACGCATACGGTCACGGTGCCGTGCAGGTGGCTAAGCGGCTGGAGAAGATGGGCGCACCGTATTTTGCGGTAGCGACCATTCCGGAGGGTGTGGAGCTGCGCGAAGCAGGCATCGAAACGCCCATCCTCATCCTTGGCTATGTGGACGAGAAGGATATGGACACGGCGGCACAGTACGGCATCACCGTGCCGGTGTACGACCGCGAGACCGCAGAACTCATCAGCGCGGCAGCAGAGCGCACCGGCAAGCCGGTCACCGTACACTACAAGCTGGATACCGGCATGACGCGGCTCGGTTTCCCGTCGTGGGAGTGTGAGCAGACCGTGCAGGATATCCTTGCGTGCTCCAAGCTGCCGGGCCTGATCAGCGAAGGCATTTTCACGCATTTTGCGGTTGCCGACGTGCCCTCGGGCGAGGCGTACACGGAATTGCAGTACAAGCGCTTCTCGGATGTGTGCGAGGGTCTGCAAGCAGCCGGTCTTGATCTGCCGCTGCGCCACTGTGCGAACAGCGGCGCCATCCAGACCTACGAGAAGATGCACTGTACGATGACCCGCGCGGGCATTATCCTGTACGGCTATCGGCCGGATGCCTCCGTGCCGCCGGTGCTCGATCTGAGACCCGCCATGACCGTCAAGGCGCGTGTGGTGCAGGTGCGCGATATTCCGGCGAATACGACCATCAGCTATGGACGCACCTTCGAGACGGCAGAGCCGACCCGTATGGCGGTTATCTCAATGGGTTATGCGGACGGCTATCTGCGTACCGGCTCGGGCAAGGCGCAGGTGCTGCTCGGCGGCGTGAAAGCGCCCGTGCTCGGCCGCATCTGCATGGATATGTGCATGGTGCGTATTCCGGAGGGCGTAGACGTACATCGCGGTGACGAAGTGACCGTGTTCGGCCCGGAAGGCTGGACGGCAGAGGATGCAGCAGACGCGGCGGGCACCATCTCGTACGAGGTGCTGTGCGCCATCAGCCGGCGCGTGCCGCGCTTCTATCGGTAATTTACTGACATTGCGTGCATAAGATGAAGCGGAGGAGATTTTTCCTCGCTTCATTTGTCTCTCAAAGTCGGTATCCTGTTAGTTTGATAGTATCGCGCGGCAGCGCTATTAAAACAGCATTTGCGTTGCAAATGCAAGAAAACCGGGAGCATGTATCACGGTTTTCTTACTTCTGGAGGGAGAAAGTTTCTGAACAGGAACTTTCGGACGACTTTGGAACGGCCTGCGGTCCGTTCCTGCTTGTCGGCGAAACTGTAGTTTCGCGACAGCTTTGAAGCGGAGGAGATTTTCTCTCTCCGCTTTTCTGCATTATACAGTTATAATTTTGTGTGACACGGGGAAAATAGGTTTGCGGGAAAACCATCAGGCAGCACCGTAAATCTATTTCATCGGAGTGTGAACCAAAGTGGATAGCAACATCAAACGAGGCGATATTTACTATGCCGATCTCAGTCCGGTGGTTGGCAGTGAGCAGGGCGGCATCCGTCCGGTGCTGATCGTGCAGAACAACGTCGGCAATCGGTACAGTCCGACCGTGATCGCCGCCGCTATTACATCGCAGATCAACAAGGCGAAAATGCCGACGCATATCACGGTCGGTGCGCCGAACTACGGACTGACCAAGGATTCCATCATCCTGACCGAGCAGATCCGCACGCTGGACAAACGCCGCCTGCGCGAGAAAATGGGCTCGCTCGACGAAAAAGCCATGCGGCACGTCGATGAAGCACTGGCAGTCAGCTTCGGACTCGGCTCGGTGCAGGGGTAAGCCGTATAACGACGGGAGAAAGCGCATATCCTTTTATGGGGTATGCGCTTTTTATGTACAAATGTTGATTTGTGATCCGTTTCACAAACGGGGAATGTGACGCGCCCGCGGCTGGGGCAAGAGGATAGACATCAAGGTTTGCCCGTAGGCCACTAAACCTTGTTCCCGCGCCGTGCGCGGATTAAATGAGTACTACCCTCTTAACTCCCTTTTCCCTTTGTTTCTTAGCTTGACGCAGACCAGAGACCGGCGACCGCTTCGAAAAGGGGAACGGCAGTCGGCCTACCCTTACACGCTGACAAGGGTCTCTTCTGCGTCAGACAGCGCGTGCCACACTGCAATCGCAGGCGTAATCTTTGGGCGGCATAGCCGTGCCGCCCTCTGCGTAGGCTTTCCGATATGTGTAGCAGTACGCTGTCTGTGAACTGCGCATATTTTGCGAAAGAAACGCTGTGGTAACCCGACTGCCGTTCCCCTTTTCGCAGCGGTCACATATAGGAAATTGGCGCCAGACTAACAAGCAAAGGAAACTGGAGTCCCAAGAGGATAGTACTCATTTAATCCGCGCACGGCGCGGGAACAAGGTTTAGTGGCCTACGGGCAAACCTTGGTGTCTATCCTTTTGGACCTCCCAGCCAAAGGTTGGCTCCCATTCTATATGCTTTAGCAAGTAGTAAAATTCAAATTTGCACAGAAAGGAGAACCGCCCATGCGCGCAGACGTATTCTGTAACGACAACCCGATTGGTACGATCGATTGGACCCCGGACGCCTGCGGCGTGCAGGTCAATCTCGACTGCGCCGTCTGTGGGGACGAACTGCTGCGCTGCTATACGGTCGTGAACGGAAACATCCTGCGGGTCGGTCTGCCTGCACCGGAGCATGGCCGTCTGCGCCTGCGCCGGCATCTCTCGCGGCAAATGCTGCATGAGACTGGCTGCGAGGGCGAACCCGAACGGTTCTATCTCGCGTCTGCACCGGAGTCTTTGCCGCAGAGCAATGCGCCGCCCGAGCCGCCGCTTGTTACCGGAGATGCGGTTCTGGACGCGCTTCTATCCAACGAAAACGTGCAGATTCAGCCGACGGAGACCGGACTGCGTCTGCAATGCCCGTTTGACCCGAAAAAGCCGTTCGCGCTGGCACCGGCCTTTGTGCTTTGCCGCACAGAAGGAAGCACGGCAGTTCTGGAATGGAAAAAGGACGCAGCCGATGCGGCTGCGTCCTCTGAAAAGGCGTAACTTTAGGTAATACCGCATAATTGAACAAGAGTGATTTGCGAGTAAATTTTGCGTACTGACGAGGCACAGTTTTGCGGTAATACTTGATGTATTACCGTGAAACTTCGGCAGCGCG
>NZ_CDRQNY010000036.1:0-14017 GCF_977037065.1 Butyricicoccus sp.
AGTGCCCGCTTTGCCTGCTCGCGCTCTCCGAGGGCGGTCAGCGCCTGCGACAGACCAAGGCACGCATCTATTTTGTTCTCTGCCCAGCCGTCCGGCATCGCAAGGAAGGCTTCAAACGCTTCGACCGCCTGTGCGTACCGTTTATGCGCCAGCAGCTCGCGCGCGTAATAATAGCTGCCGCGTGCATCCAGCTTTTTCCCCTTAGCGAGCAGGTTTTCGTAGATTTTCAGATTGCGGTCGGAGTTCGCACACGGCGGCTTGCGGTGTGTCACCGCCGCGTCTCCGTACCGGATGTTCCCGCGCGGCACAATGCACTCGTGCACCGCACCCTGCCATCGAAAATGCGCAGACGTTTTAAGCAACCGCTCACGGTAACAGAAAAACGTCGGTCTGCCCTGCTCATCAAAACCGGTGTGGTACGGCAGCATGACGACATCGACTGTGCCGTCCAGCTCCGCTTTGAGCGCAAGCAATTTCTGACGGTCGGACGGCAGAAGCACATCATCCGCATCCAGCCACAGCGTATAGTCCATGCGCGCCTGCGCAAACGAAAAATTGCGTGCGGCAGAAAAATCATCGCACCACGGGAACACCTGCACAGTGCCGTATTGTGCAGCGATCTCCCTCGTTTTGTCGGTCGAGCCGGTGTCCGTGATGCAAATTTCATCCGCAATGCCGCGCACGCTGTCCAGACACCGCGCGAGCACCTTCTCCTCATTGCGTACGATCATGCAAAGGCTGACGGTCGTCATAGCATCCCTCCCAACCAGTCTATGCAAGGCGAATGAAGGTTGCTAATCTGCACAGATTTTGGTACAATAATAAGAAGAGTAAATCACGGAAACGGAGAGATTTTTCGATGGAGACCGAAGTAAAGCTGACCAAACTTGCTGGCTGCGCCGGCTGCGGCGCAAAAGTCGGCGCCGGAACGCTCGTACATCTGCTTGAAGGCTTTCGCACGCATACCGACCCGCGTTTGATCGTCGGCTATGACAAGAGCGATGACGCAAGCGTGTATGTGCTTGACGAGAACACCGCGCTCGTGCAGACGACCGACTTCTTCCCGCCCATCGTGGACGATCCGTTCCTGTACGGACAGATCGCGGCTGCCAACGCGCTCAGCGACGTGTACGCCATGGGCGGTGAACCCAAGCTCGCGCTCAACATCATGTGTCTGGCGCAGAGCATGGACGATCATGCGGTGCAGGAAATCCTGCGCGGCGGCTACGACAAGGCCTACGAGGCCGGCGCGATCATCACGGGCGGCCACACCATTCAGGGTGCCGAGCCGATTTACGGACTGGCGGTTTCGGGCTTCGTGCATCCGAAAAAGGTGCTCACCAACAGCGGCGCAAAGCCGGGGGATGTGCTGATTCTGACCAAGCCGCTCGGCGTTGGCGTGCTGACCACAGCAGCAAAAGCGGAGCTGGTCGAAAAGTCCGTGCTTGACCGCATCTACCGCCAGATGGCTGCGCTCAACAAGGCCGCGCGGGATGTTATGGTGAAATATCCGGTGCACAGCTGCACGGATGTCACCGGTTTTTCGCTGCTCGGCCACAGCTTTGAGATGGCACAGGGTAGCGGCGTTTCCGTGCACCTTCGTGCAGACGACGTCCCCTATCATGCAGAAGCGTACCCGCTGGCAGAGATGGGACTGATTCCGGCAGGCGCGTACCGCAACCGGCAGTATGCGGAAGCCGGCGTATGTGTCAAGGGTGAAGTTTCGCGCACCCTGCAGGATTTGTTTTACGACCCGCAGACCAGCGGCGGCCTGCTGTTTGCCCTGCCGGAGCAGGACGCGCAAGGCTGTCTGGATGAACTGCAGCAGAGCGTGCCGGAGGCGAAAATCGTCGGGTATGTTACCGAGAAACAGGAGTTTTCGATCTATTTGGAGTAAATTGAAAATTGGGGATGGAGAATTGAGAATGGAAAATTAACACGGTGGTTGACCGTTTTCTTTTGAAATAGAACCCAATCAAAAAACACCCCGAACCACAGGTTCGGGGTCAGTCTGTCGAAAAAGTCGTATAGTCAACAGTTTTCAGTATTTCGCGCGGCAGCGCGCATAAAATAGCATTTGCTCTGCAAATGCTCAAAAAGGGGGAGCATGTATCACCATTTTTGAACTTCTGGAGGGAGAAAGTTTCTGTATAGAAACTTTCGGACGACTTTGGAACGGCCCACGGTCCGTTCCTGCTTGTCGGCGAAACTGTAGTTTCGCGACAGCCTCACCCCGAACCACAGGTTCGGGGTGTTTGCTATTCGGAGCAGAAACTGAAATCGGACATTTCATTCTCCATCCTCCATTTTCAATTCTCCATTACTCTTTCCCGCCCTGCAGGATATAAATTCCATGCTCAACCGGTTCGAGCACGGCCTGCAGGTTTTCGCACGCACCCTTGGGACTGCCCGGCAGATTGATGATCAGGCTCATGCCGCGAATGCCCGCTGCCGCGCGCGACAGACACGCCTTCGGCGTAATCTGCATGGATGCCGCCCGCATGGCCTCCGGGATACCCGGCGCGAGCTTTTCGCAGACCTTGATGGTCGCCTCCGGCGTTACATCGCGCGGCGCAAAGCCGGTGCCGCCGGTGGTGACGATGAGTGCGAGCTTCTCCTCGTCGGCGGCATGGATGAGCGCGGACTCGATGCGCGGCTGCTCGTCCGGCAGCACCTCGACCGCACCGACCGCGTAGCCTGCCCGCTCGAGCAGATTCTTGACGGCAGGGCCGCTCAAATCCTCGCGCTCACCGCGGAACGACCGGTCGCTGACTGTAATAACTTTAGCGGTCAGTGGGCGAACACTGTTCGCCCCTACAGAACACGACATGTTACACACCTCCGAAGCCGCAGTGCGGGTAGGTGCAGACCTCACAGCCGAGGCACAGACCGCCTTCTCCAAGCGCAACAAAATCGCGTCTGGTCAGCCGCACGCCCGCCGCGATGCGCGGCAGCACCAGATCAAAAATGGTGGCCTTGGCGTACATGACGCATCCGGGCAGACCCATCACCGGACGGCCGTCCGCGTAGTAGCCCAGAAGGAACATGGCGCCCGGGAGCACCGGCGCGCCGTAGGTGACGATATCCGCGCCGCTCTGTTTGATCGCACCCGGCGTGGAATCGTCCGGGTCAACACTCATGCCGCCCGTGCACAGGATCATATCGACCGGCTTGTTTTTCATCTGCTCGATGGCCGCCGCGACGTTCTCCATGCCGTCCTCGACCAGAACGTGCTCGGTCATTCTGATGCCGAGTGCAGCCAGCTTTCGTTCTACAACCGGCGTGAAGCTGTCCGGAATACGGCCCTTTGCGACCTCGCTGCCGGTAGTGACAACGGCTGCTGTTTTCAGCGTAAACGGGCGGACTTCCAGAATCGGCGTGCCGCCCGCCGCCTGCTCAGCCTGCCGCAGTTTCTCCTCCTCGATCACGAGCGGGATGACGCGCGTGCCGCACAGCTTGTCGCCCGGATGGACGATGCCGTTGCCGCGTCTGGTGGCGATCATGATTTCGTCAATGCTGTTGACCGCATTCAGCCGTTCGGTATCGACCAGAAAAACGCCGTCAATATCCGCCGAGAGCTCGATCTTGCCCTCTTTGGTGTCGCTTTTACGCATACCGGCGTTCTGACAGAGCGCACACAGCCGCTCTGCCGCGTCATTCTCGTGCAGAAAACCCGGCTGCAGCTCCCAGACGTAAAGCTGCTCCTTGCCCATCGAAAGCAGCACCGGAATGTCCTCCGCGGTGACGATGTGGCCCTTGCGGAAGCGCGGCCCCTTGCTCACGCCCGGGATGATCTGCGTCATGTCATGGCACAGAACATGGCCGACCGCGTCCTCGGTTTTGATACATTTCATGGCTTTTCCTCCTCGATCTCGTCACCGGCGGTGATCGTGCCGCCCGTCAGCACAATGGCAAAGATACCGTCGGTCGGCATGACGCATTTGCCCGTCAGACGGCGGATTTCACAGTCATTATGGCATTCCTTGCCGATCTGGGTCACCTGCAGACGCGTTTTTCCCACGCGGAGCACCGTACCGACCGGTAAATGCTTGAGGTTAATCCCTTCGGTGAGGATGTTCTCCGCAAAGTCGCCCGCATGGAGCGTCAGACCGGTTCGGCGCATTTCGTCCACGCTCTCCTGCGCCAAAAGGCTGATCTGGCGGTGCCAGTTGCCCGCGTGCGCGTCACCGATGATGCCGTGGTTTTCTTTCACTGTGATACGCTCCACCGGGTGCTTTTTTGTTCCTTTATGTTCACTAATACAAACTGCTGTTACTTTTGCCATGCTACCCTTTCTTCTTCCAATTCGTTAGTATACGGTGGGATGAGGTCATCCCGCCCTACAAATACCATAGTGTTACATCGTGCTATAATGAAAAAAATAAATGCACTAAATGCAGCCTTATCGGCTCATTTCCCATTCTCAATTTTCCATTATTTATCCCCCGATTTGGCTCATGCCTCTCCGGCTTTCACTCGGCTGCCCGGATTGCATATGGTGGCTGACCGGTTTCCCGAACACACCCTCGCGCAGTGCGCGTTCAAGGTTTTCACCGTGCAGACCGCGCAGCGGAATCTCCTGCGCCGAGTGCAGGCACGGTTTCAGCCTGCCGTCTGCGGTAACGCGAATGCGGTCGCAGTCCGCGCAAAAACGGTGGCTCATCGGGCGAATCAGACCGATTTTCCCCTTCCATCCGGGCATTCGGTACAATTCCGCAACGCCTTCATTCGGCAGACGCTGCAGCTTCGGCAGGGCGTGCAGCACCGCATCCGCGGAAAGAAACCGCTCACGCGGCCAGTCCGCGCACTCACCGATCGGCATGAGTTCAATAAAGCGCACCTCAAATTCTCTGTCCTGCGCCAGCTGCGCCAGTGCCGGAATCTCGTCCTCGTTTACACCGCCGAGCAGCACGGCATTCAGCTTTGTACCGCGGAATCCGGCGTGCCGCGCCGCATCCAGACCGGCCAGCGTATCCGCGAGCGAGCCGCCGCGCGTCAGCGACGCAAATTTATCCTCATTTAAGGTATCCAGACTGATATTCAGCCGGTCAACCCCTGCTTGTTTCAGCTCTGCGGCGTACTGCGGCAGGAGTGCGCCGTTGGTCGTCATGGTAAGCTCCCGCACACCATTGATGGCACGCAGACTGCGGCACAAGTCCACGATGCCGCGCCGCACAAGCGGCTCTCCGCCGGTCAGCCGCACCTTGCTGACACCGAGCGAAACCGCCGCCCGCACGATCTCGGTCAGCTCCTCGAACGACAGCATTTCACTGTGCTCCCGCTTGCACACGCCCTCAGCGGGCATACAGTACCGGCACCGGAAATTGCACCGGTCGGTCACCGACAGCCGCAGATAGCGAATATTTCTTCCTTGATTATCCAGCATTTTGCTCACTCCGTCAGCGGCATGACGTCCTCTGGGCGGACGTACAGCGTCAGCTTTTCCGTGCCGGAAAGCGTCTCCCAGACCGCCTTATCCAGCTCCCACCGCAGACTGCCTGCACCTGTCGTCTGCAGCATGACCACGGTCGAAAACGGGTTCTCGACCACACGCTCCACCGTACATGGAATGGCGTTCTCCGTGCCCTCTGTGGTAAAGTAATGCGCCCGAACGCCAACGTAAGCGATGTTTTCCGGCACATGCAGCGCGGTTTTGAGCGTTACATTCCAGTCCTTGCAAAACAGGGTTCCATCCTGTTTTACCTCGGCGGCAGAGACATTTTTGCAGCCGGAGATCAGCGCGGCACCCATGGTTGCCGGCGCGCGGAACAGGTTCTTGACCGTCTCCTTCGGGTCGGATTTTCCCTTGTTCAGCACGCACACCGTATCGCACAGGCGGTACACCTCATCGCGGTTGTGCGTGACGAACAGCGTACCGCACGAAAGATTTTTCAGGATGTCCGAAAGCTCCAGTTCCACCTGCCATTTCAGGTAGGCATCGAGCGCGGAAAACGGCTCATCGAGCAGCACAAGCTCGGGCTGCCCGACCAGAATACGCGCCAGCGCACACCGCTGCTGCTGTCCGCCGGAAAGCTGACTCGGACGGTTGTCCTCCAGTCCCTCCAGGCGGAACGCGTGCAGAACCTCCCGCACCGCCTGTTCCCGCTCGTTCTTCGGACGGGCGTGTGCGCCTGCGCGGATGTTCTGCTCCACTGTCATGTGTGGGAACAGCGCGTACTGCTGAAACAGGCAGCCGACCTTTCGCTTTTGCGGCGGCAGGTTGATTTTCTTTTCGCTGTCGAACAGGACGCGCCCGTTCAGTTCAATATGCCCCTTATCCGGTCTCACGATGCCTGCGATGCACCTCAGCGTCATGCTCTTGCCGCAGCCGGAGGCACCGAGCAGCGCCATCACTTCCCGCTCAGCGGTGAAGTTCACTTTCAGGTGAAAATCTCCGAGCGTTTTCTCGATATCCACGATCAGCGCCATGCCTTACGCACTCCTCTCTCCCGCTTTTCGAGCAAATTGACCGCCAGCAGCACCACCGCCGAGATGGCAAGGTTGACCACGACCCACTTGAACGCCAGCGCGTCATCATTCGTGCGCCACAGCTGATAGACCGTCGTCGAAATAGTCGCTGTGCGTCCGGGCGTGTAGCCCGCCACCATGGATGTTGCGCCGTACTCGCCGAGTGCACGCGCGAACGCGAGCACCGTTCCCGCGAGGATACCCTGCCTGCAGCAGGGCATGCGTACCCGCCAGAAAATCCAGGTATTCGAGCGGCCGAGCGTGCGGCCTGCGTCGGCAAGCGTTTCGTCAAAGCTCTCGAACGCACCGCGCGCCGTGCGGTACATGAGCGGGAAAATGACAACGGCGGTTGCGAAAATTGCCGACCACCAGACCATGGTCAGCTTGAGATTAAAATGCGCGAGCGCCCATGCGCCGACGACTCTTTTCGGTCCGAGCACGCGCAGCAGCAGATAGCCGACCACCGTAGGCGGCAGCACGAGCGGCAGCGTGAACAGCACATCCAACACACCTTTGAGCACGCGCGGCAGACGCGCAACATAATAGGCCGCCGCAATCCCCGCGAAGAAGATGATAACCGTGGAAATAAGTGCGATACGCAGCGAGTTATATAATGGATACCAGTCCATAATCGTCTCCTTTTGCAAATAAAGGCGAGAGATTGCTCCCTCGCCTTCCTATTGTATCAGATTATGCCAACGTGGTAAAGCCTACGCTCTCGAATACCTTGCCTGCTTCATCGGTGGTCAGATAGTCAAGGAACGCCTTCGCCTCGTCTGCGTGCATGCTGTTCTTGAGCACGGCTGCCGGATAGATAACCTGACCGCACATGTCAGCAGTTGCCTCGTCAACCGTGTCGAGACCTGCCGAGAATGCGTCGGTTGCGTAGATAATGCCGCAGTCCACCGCGCCTTCGCTTACCTGTGTGGTAACTTCCTTTACGTTGGAGCCGTAGGTCAGCACGCCTGCATCCGCCAGCGCCTTCTCATCCAGCTTGTAGCAGCTGAAAATCTTCTGTGTATACTGACCGACCGGTACATCGCTATTGCCGATGGCAAGCAGCACGTCACCGCTCGCGAGCTTCTCTGCAAGGTCGTCAAAGCTCTTGATTCCCTTCGGGTTGCCTTCCGGCACAGCCAGTGTTACCTTGTTCTCGAGCAGGTCGATGCGGGTGCCGCTCTGCAGCTCATCCAGACCGTCCGGGTTCTTGTCGGTATCGTCCTTGAGAGAGCCGTCGAGTGCGTTCATCTGCTTGGGTGCTGCAGAGATGAACACGTCGCAGTCCGCGCCTTCCTTGATCTGGGTGAGCAGGTCGCCGGAGGAGGCAAAGTTGAACGTCAGGGTGACGTTCGGGTCAACGCTCTTGTAGTCCTCTGCAATCTGGTTTAGGGTCTCGGTCATGGAGGCCGCCGCAAATACGGTCAGCTCTGCGGAATCTGCAGAACCCGTGTCCTCAGCTGCACTGTCGCTGCTCTGGGAGGCACCGCAGCCTGCCAGCATAGCCAGTGACAGAGCCGCTGCTGCAAATCTTGCAAAACGGTTGTTTTTCATTGCGTTTTCTCCCTTATTTTATAACACCTTAATGAAATACGTTGGAAAAGTGCAGCAGCGCTTCGAGCACGCCGCCGCCGACCGCAAGCGCCTTATCGGATGCGGTATCGCAGTTTTCACGCTTGCCGCGCGGATCAACGTCACCGGATTTCATACCCTCATGTACAGGTACGCCAGCCTGCAGCAGACCGCGCAGACAGCCGCTGATGGTGGTTTTCATGGGTTTTCCCGCAACGTACGCGATGGTGTCTCCCGTCTCGACCAGATCGCCAATTTCATGGCACGGCTCGAACAAGCCGTCTGCCGGGGCACGCAGCACACGCTCTGCCGCATGGCCGCCGATCACACCGGGAACGCCCGTATTCGGCAGCGGCGAACCCGTATAAAGCACCCGTCCAAGTGTATGCCCGCGCATGGTCTCAACCGCCGCGTGACAGTCCACGCCGGCCGTAAAGCCCGGACCGACCGCAATGACGATCGGCGCATCCGTGATGTGCGTACCGAGGTTTTTCTTCGCCAGAATCGCGTCCACCAGGGCATCAGGGTGCAGCTCCTGCACACAGCTTGCCGCCGGATCGGCCAGCACCGCAATGATGCCCTGTTCGGTTAGTGCTGCCGCTTCGGCTGCAGTATCGGCTCGGCGTGCATGCACGCTCTCAACGACTGTTTCGCCCAATCGAATCGCTTCCGAAAAGCATACTGTACGGCGGATTGATGTTGGCTGCGGCAGATCTGTCAGCACCAGACGAATGCCCGCACGGTACAGCCGCAAGGCAATCCCCGTGGCAATGTCTCCCGCACCGCGTATCACGACTAACATGGCGTTTTCCTCCGTTTATCTTCGTTGTATTTTGTAAACTATAACGATTGCTACCGATGATTATAGCGTATCGGTCGAGTGAAGTCAATATTTTTTCTGTGTGGCAGACATGATATAATACTATTATAAAAGCATGGTTGCAGGGCGGGGTGACCTCCCCCCGCCGCATATAACAACATGCAGATAATTTACAACGGCGGGATGAGATCATCCCGCCCTACGGTAAACATGGTTGTATTAGGTGGATTTATGAAAATATGTGAACAATTACACATTATAAAAGGTGTAACCGCCGTGATCGGCAGCGGTGGAAAAACAACTTTACTGCGTATACTGGCCGAAGAATTATCCGGAACGGTGATTTTGACGACTTCCACACACATTTTGCCGTTTACGGGCATTCCCCTTCTGGTGACGGATGACATCGACCAGGTCCGCCGCGCACTTGCGCTTCACCGCGTAATCTGCATGGGCACGCCTGCCGCTGAGGGCAAGCTGACCGAGCCGGCACTTCCCTTTTCCATGCTCGCGGACGCCGCTGACTATGTGATTGTGGAGGCCGACGGCTCCAAGCGGCTGCCGCTCAAGGCACACGCCTCGCATGAGCCGGTCATACCTGAGAATACACGCAAAACCGTGTGCGTCGTGGGTGCATCCGGATTTGGAAAGCCGGTCGAACAGACCGTACACCGACCGGAACTGTTCTGTGCGCGCACCGGTGCACACATGAGCGGTATTGTCACGCCGGAGCTGGCCGCGCAAGGCATTATCGCAGAACACTTAGCGGATATCGTTGTGCTCAATCAGGTGGAAACGATATCTCCGGCAGCAGCGAAAAGTTTTGCAGATACACTTCAAAACGCCAATATAACGGCTATCTGCACCAGTTTAATGCAGGATAAACGCTGATTTGCATCTTTGCTCTTCACGCTCAACGCTAATAAGAAAGAACCGCACATTGTGCGGTTCTTTCTTCAGTCTGTCAAAAAAGTCAGATTGGCGTTTTGCGTTTCGTGCGGCAGCACGCATAAAATAGAATTTGCAAAGCAAATTCATAAATTCCGGGAGCATGGTCCAGACCACCCTCTCTTGCCGCTATGCGGCAATTCACCTTGTGTATCTCGGAATTTATACAAAGGAAGAAAAAATGTGCCCGTCAGGGCGCGGTTTTTCTTCGGTTTCGCTCGAAAGCGTGGTTTCGAGCGAGAGGCTGCTCGGAAAACGTTAGTTTTTCGACAGCCTCAAGAAAGAACCGCACAATGTGCGGTTCTTTCTTATTCCATTCCCACAGGTTTATCGCTGTTAAACTTGGTTTTGATTGCAATATCCGTATAAAGCAGTTCTTTTTCCGGTGTTTTTTTGTTCTGCAGGTAGTCAAACAGCAGGAACGGCGGCCGGTAGCCCTGCTCGAAGGCCTTCTGATCGAGCACAAAACTCAAGCTATCTGACTGGAGCAGCTCCATATTCATCGGGTTGAGGTCGAATGCAACGACCTTGACCTTGCCCTTTCGGCCTTCTTCCTCTACAGCTGCGCACGCACCGGCCTGTCCGTTGGACGCAACGTAAATGCCGGTCAGGTCAGGATTTGCACGCAATGCGTGCTGCGTAATCTCGTGGGCATAGTCATCCCGGTCGAAACATGGCTGAAATGCTAACAGTTCAATTTCGTTTCCTGTTTCGCCGTTAATGGTATCCATAAATCCGTTTAATCGGTTATTATGTGCGGTATTATTCAAGTGTCCCGCCAGCGGAAGCACCTTGCCGCCCTCGGGCAGCATCAGCCGAAGCAAGCCTGCGGCGGTCTGTCCGGCGCGGTAGTTGTCCATACCAATGAACGCAAGACGTCTGCTGCCCGGTGCGTCCGAGTTGAGTGTGATGACCGGAATGCCCTGTTCGTACAGTTCATCAATGCACTGGCGAATCTCCGGCGAGTTGTTCGGCGCGATAGCCAGTCCCTGCACGCCCTGTGAAACCAGTTCTTCAATGTGTTCGAGTACCATTTCGGTATCCAGACCACGGTTTTCGCGCATGATCAGTTCCACGCCCGAGGCGGCAAGCTCCTCTGCGGCACGCTGCACGCCTGCACGCACGATCTGTATCGTCGGCGTCTCGACGGATTGCAGGATCGCCCCCAGCTTGAACTCCCTGCGGGATTTGACCAGCGCCTGTCCGATCAGGTTGGGTTTATACCCTAATTCTGCTGCAATTTTATGAATTTTCGCTGCTACTTCGGGGTTTACACGCCCTCGATTGTGCAGCGCACGGTCTACCGTACCGCGGGATACACCTGCCAGCTCCGCGATCTGCTGTGCGGTTACAGCCATGTTTTTTCCTCCTTATTCTATGATAGAAAGCACCGTAGCTTTCATTGTGCGGTGTTTCCTCACCACATTCTTTTTTCTTTATTTACAGTATAGCACAATGCACGCATCTTGCAACTATTTTTTGCGTGTATCCCTGTTTAAATTTACGCGTTTCCGTTTTTGTACGGCTTATTTACAAGCAAATCGTCTATTTTTCGTGCAGTTTTACCAATATAGTGCACGCCTCTGCACGCATACTCACGAAAATAAATGTCCTTTCGCACAAAAAACCATCCGTGTTTTTGTTGCGTTCACCGAATCATTCAGAATATCATTCTTAAGACTTGAAACGCGCAGGATATCGTGATAACCTATAGACAACGAAATAAATCCCCTGAAAACGCAGTGAACATCACCCATGATTCAAGTGCATTTTCGACGGGGAATTATTTTTCAAAAAGTGCGTTCACGAGAACGCCACAGACTATATCTTACTTATAGGGGGTAACACAATGTCATTCTTCTCCTCACTCGCCTGGACAGGCATCTCCTTCCTGCTGTTCACGGTGCTTGTTGCGGTCATTTCCGCTTGGAAAACCCGCGATGAGCAGCTCGACACAGCCGAGGGCTACTTCCTCGCCGGCCGCGGATTGCCCGGTGTGGTAATCGCCGGTTCTCTGCTGCTGACCAACCTCTCCGCCGAGCAGCTCGTCGGTCTGAACGGTCAAAGCTGGAAAACCAATATGGGCCCGATCGCATGGGAGGTCGGCTCGATGTTTACGCTGCTGGTTCTGGCGTATTACTTCCTGCCAAAATACCTCAAAATGGGCGCCATGACTATTCCTTCTCTGATGGAAGCACGCTACGGCAAGGGCACCAAAACGATGTTCTCGCTCGTAATCGTCATCATGTACTCCATCCTCAACCTGCCGGTCATCCTGTACTCCGGTGCAGTCGTATTTGAGCAGATCTTCGACATTTCCGGCATCCTCGGCACCAGCAAGTTCATGGCTGTTGCCATCCTGTGCATCATTATCGGCATCATCGGCGGCTGCTACGCGATTTTCGGCGGCCTGAAAGCAGTTGCAGTATCTGATACCATCAACGGCGTCGGTCTGATTATCGGCGGTCTGATGATCCCCTTCCTCGGCTTCGCGGCACTGTCTGCAGCAACTGGCGGTCATGGCATTTTCGACGGCATCAAGTACATGGTAGAGGCAGATCCGGCCAAAATGAACGCAATCAACGCATGGAATGCACCGGAACCGGAAGTTCCGTGGCCGCTGATCATCACCGGTATGTTCTTCAACAACCTGTACTGGTGGTGCACCAACCAGTCCTTCGTACAGCGTTCCCTCGCAGCAAAGAGCTTGAAGGAAGGTCAGAAGGGCGCTATCTTCTGCGGCTTCCTCAAGTGCCTCGGCCCTCTGTACCTCGTTATTCCGGGCGTTATCGCATTCTACCTGCCGTCCATTCAGGACAAGCTGACCGCTGCCGGTTCCTCTGCAATCGACTTTGCTTATCCGGCACTGATCGCTGAGATCGTTCCGAAGCCGGTCATGGGCTTTTTCGCCGCAGTCATGTTCGGTGCGATCCTCTCCTCGTTCAACTCCGTGCTGAACTCCGCATCCACCATGTTCACCTTGGACCTGTACCGTTCGTCCATCAACCCGAAAGCTTCCGACACCAAGTGTGTTAAGGTCGGCAAGATCTACGGCACCATCGCAGGCTGCATCGCAATTGTTATCTCTCCGTTCGTTATGTACGCCGGCGGCATCACCACGTTCCTGAACTCCATGAGCCAGTTCGTTTCCCTGCCGGTACTGTGCACCATCCTCGGCATCTTTATGTTCAAGCGCATCCCGAAGTATATGCCGAAGGTAATCACCGTGTTCCACGTTGTATGCTACGGCGCCTTCCTGCTGATCAAGCCGTGCTATCCCGGTTCGTCCAACCCGATCCACTATCTGTACGCAATGGCTGTTCTGTTCCCGATCGAGCTGCTCATCATGTGGTACCTGAACAAGTATCGTCCGGGTGAGGAATATGAGATTCACGACGTCGGCGCAGTTGATCTGACCCCGTGGAAGTACCGTCATGTAGTTTCCATCGTTGGTCTGATTATCGCTGTTGCGATCTATATCCTGTTCTCTCCTCTCGGCATCGCAGCTTAATTTGTCCCTTGTTGCACTCTTTGTGCATTGATCCCTCGCTTTCCGGCGGTGAATTGTCCTCACCGCCGGAAAGCAAAATTTTTTTACGAAATTTGAAATTTCCTCTTGCGTTCTCGTGAACGCGGATGTATAATCACCTTGACCTCAGAAATGAGCGGTGCACGCAAAACTTCGAGCAAGCCGCGTGCAGCAAAACAAACCATAAATAACGCAGGCAACTGCACAACACGAATTTATCACTTTTTAGGAGGAATTCATCATGGAAAATCTGAACATTGCACTGATCGGCTGCGGCATGATCGGCCGTGAGCACATCGAGCGTATCCAGAACCGCATCCGCAATGCACGCATCGTTGCTGTATGCGACGTATTTGAAGAAGGCGCAAAGAAGGGCGCTGAGATCGCCGGTGCCGGCACCAAGGTTTACACCGATTTCAACGAAGCAATCAACGATCCGGACGTAAACGCTGTTGTAGTTACCACCCCGGGTCAGTTCCACAAGGGTCCGGTTCTGGCAGCTATCAAGGCCGGCAAGCCGGTATTCTCCGAGAAGCCGCTGGCAAACACCGCTGCGGACGGCAAGGAGATCGTTGAGGCCGAGATGGCAGGCGGCAAGCACCTCGTACAGGTTGGCTTCATGCGCCGTTACGACCGCGGCTACCGTCAGGTTAAGGAGCTGATCGATTCCGGCAAGTTCGGTG
>NZ_CDRQNY010000037.1:0-12775 GCF_977037065.1 Butyricicoccus sp.
GGCTGTCGAAAAACTATCGTTTTTCGAGCAGCCTCTCGATCGAAACCACGCTTTCGATCGAATGCTGAAGAAAAACCGCGTCCTCCGGACACATTTTTTCTTCCCTTGTATAAAAACCGAGGTACACAAGGTGAATTGCCGCATAGCGGCAAGAGAGGGTGGTCTGGACCACGCCCCCGGTTTTTATGAATTTGCTGCGCAAATTCTATTTTATGCGTGCTGTCGCACGCAGCACAAAATAGAAATCTGTCTTTTGCATTATACGCTCTGTTTTTTCCGTTCCGGCAGCTGTGCCAGCACGATAGCGCCAAACATCAGCACACAGCCGAAAATTTCTCGGCCGGACAGCGCCTGACCGAGAATAAGCCAGCCTGCGATAACCGAGATAACCGACTCCAGACTCATGATAAGCGATGCTACCGCCGGGTTCATGCCCTTCTGACCGACAATCTGCAGGGTATAGCCCACGCCGGACGACATCGCACCGGCATACAGAATCGGCTTCCACGCGGCAAGGATGTTCGCGAAGCTCGGCTGCTCGAAAATCAGCATGCCGATGCCCGATAAGATCGCACAGAAGAAAAACTGGATGCAGGACATCTTCACGCCGTCCACCATCGGTGAAAAATGGTCAATGACTGTGATATGGATGGAGAACAGCAGCGCACACGACAGACCGATGAGGTCGCCCATCGCGAAACCGAAGCTACCGCCCGCCATGCACAGGAAATACATGCCGAGCAGCGCCAGCGCAACACCGCACCAGTGCTTGAGTCCGCACTTGCGGCCAAACAGCATGCCGAGCAGCGGCACGATCAGAATGTAGCACGCGGTGAGGAATCCGGCCTTGCCGACTGGCGTATACAGCAGCGCGAACTGCTGGGTGATGCTGCCCGCGCACAGCGCCGTGCCGCAGCACATACCGCCGATAACGAGCGTTTTGCGGGCTTTGCGGTGCTCCTCGGGCGCTTGCTTCGGATGCGGGCCGCCGCTTTTGCCCAACACCGCGATGACCGGCAGCAGGACCAGTCCGCCGATGACGTTGCGCGCGAACACAAAGGTGAACGGGCCGACATACTGCATGCCGACGCTCTGCGCCACGAACGCCACACCCCAAATCGTGGCCGTCAGCAGCAGAAACAAAGAGTTTCGCAGCTTCATACCTGTTTTCTCCCTTATTTTGCAGAATTTTTCATAAAAAAAGAACCGCCTATAAGCGGTTCTTCATGGAGCTGCTAACCAGATTTGAACTGGTGACCTCATCCTTACCAAGGATGCACTCTACCGACTGAGCTATAGCAGCATTGGCAGGGGCAGTAGGGATCGAACCCACGGCACTCGGTTTTGGAGACCGATGCTCTACCAGCTGAGCTATACCCCTATAAAGTGGCTCCTCAAGTTGGACTCGAACCAACGACCCTGCGGTTAACAGCCGCATGCTCTACCAACTGAGCTATTGAGGAATATAAAATGCTGGTACACGCTGTTTGGATGGTTTATCGCAATCAGCTTGTATATTATAGCGCGGATACAGCTTATTTGTCAATAGATTTTGCAAAATTTTTTCGCAAGTTTTTTGCTTCCGCGCAGAATGTCAAAAAGGGACCCTCTCGGGTCCCTTTTAGGCTTTATTCGGTAACTTTCGTGCCGGTAACGATCGCCTTCGGCGAACCGGTGAGTTTTTTACCGGTATACGGTGTGTTGATTCCCTTTGATTTATACGTTTCGTATACCCTCTCAGTATCCCAGTCCAGCAGCACCAGACGGGCGAAATTGCCTGCCTGCACGGCACGGTCGGTCAAACCGTAAATCTCGGCAGGAGTCTTGCTCATGCGGTCAACAAGCTGCATCGGCGTGAGCTTGCCGGTCTGAACGAGGTAAGTATTGCACACCGAGAATGCGGTTTCCAAGCCGGTGATACCGGACGGCGCCTTTGCGAACTCGCGGGCCTTCTCCTCCGCGGTGTGCGGTGCATGGTCGGTTGCCACCATGTCGATGGTGCCGTCCGCCAGAGCCGCAATCAGCGCCTGACGGTCAGCCTCCTTGCGGAGCGGCGGATTCATGCGCGCATAAGTGCCGTGTGCCGGCACATCATCCTCGGTCAGCGACAGATGATGCGGCGTAACCTCGGCGTAAATCTTCGCGCCCATCGCCTTGCCCGCTCGAATGAGCGCGACCGACTGCGCGGACGAAACGTGCTGGAACAGCACGCGCGCACCGGTATCGAGCGCCAGCGCAATGTCACGGCCGATCATTGCAGATTCCGCGCTCGCCATTGCGCCCGGTACGCCGAAATGCTTGGCGGCCTCCGAGCCGTAGTTGACACCCGGAGACGGCACGAGTGACGGCTCCTCCTCGTGAAACGAGAGCAGCGTGCCGCGCTTGGCGGCTTCCGCCATGGCGGTGCGGCACAGCGCCGCACTCGTCAGGTTGATGCCGTCGTCGGTCAGGCACGGCGCACCCGCTTCGAGCAGTGCGTCAAAGTCGGTCAGCTCCTGCCCTTTCAGGCCCTTGGTGACCGAGCCTGCCTGCAAAACCTGCACCGGACAGTCCTTCGCCTTGTCGGTAACGTAGCGGATGATCTCGGGTGTGTCACAGGTCGGCACGGTGTTCGCCATGCAGATTACCGTGGCGTAGCCGCCCGCGGCTGCCGCCGCCGCACCGGTCAACACATCCTCTTTCTGGGTCTGACCCGGATCGCGGAAGTGCACATGGCCGTCCACAAAGCCGGGAGATACCGTCAGCCCGCTCGCGTCATACACCGTGCAGCCCGCGGGCGCGTCGATGTGCTCAGCCACCTGCGCGATAACGCCGTCGTCACCGATCAGCACATCACACAACGCATCCATCTGCGTATACGGGTCGAGAACCCGTCCGTTTTGAATCAACAGCATGGTAAAACCTCCGTTTTATCTCGTTTAATCGCGGTAGAACGCACCAAAGCCCTTGTATGCCATATACAGATCCAGCTTGGCAATGCACTCGAACGGTGCGTGCATGGAGAGCACCGGAACGCCTGCGTCTACGGTGTCAATGTTGCGGTTTGCGAGGTACATGGCAACCGTGCCGCCGCCGCCCTGGTCAACCTTGCCAAGCTGACCGGTCTGCCAGATAACACCCGCCTTGTCGAAAATGCAGCGGATGCGCGCCATCAGCTCAGCGGTTGCATCCGAGGTGCCGGACTTGCCGCGTGCGCCCGTGTACTTGACGAGTGCAAAGCCGCAGTTTGCGCGCGCATCGTTGCGCTTCTCGGAGACCTCCGGATAGTTCGGGTCAAAGGCGTTGCAGACATCGGCAGACAGGCAGACCGAGTTCTCGAAGCACTCGTCGAGCAGCACATCCTGCGCACGGCAGAGGTCAGCCATAAAGGTGTCGAACGTGCGGGACTGCATGCCGGTCACGCCGTCCGAGCCGATTTCCTCCTTGTCCACCAGCAGGCAGACGCCGGTATGTGCCGGAGTCTCGGTCAGGTCGAACAGAGAGGTTGCTGCCGGATAGGAGCAAACGCGGTCGTCGTGGCCGTACGCGCCGACAAACGAGCGGTCAAAACCGATATCGCAGGCATTGAACGCCGGAACGCAGCACAGCTCTGCAGACAGGAAATCCGCTTCGGTCATGCCGTACTCGCGGTTAAGGTGCTCCATAATGGCGAGTTTGATCTTCTCGCTGCACTTTTCGTCCACGGTTTCGCTCGGAACCGAGCCAATGAGGATGTTCAGACTCTCGCCCTTGATCACCTCGGTCGCCTTGCGCGTCATCTGCTCGGTGGCAAGGTGCGGCAGCAGGTCGGTGATAACGAACTTCGGGTCGGTCGGCTTGTCGCCTACGCGCACCTGTACGCGCTTGACCTCGCCGTTCTCGCAGACGCAGACAACGCCGCGCAGCTCGAGCGGAATTGCGGTCCACTGATACTTCTTGATGCCGCCGTAGTAGTGGGTCTTGAAGAACGCCATGCCGTTGTCCTCATACAGAGGCACGGTGCGGATGTCAACGCGCGGTGCATCGAGGTGAGCAGCAGTCAGACGCACGCCCTCGGCCAGACTCTGATTGCCGATAACAGCCAGCATAATGCCCTTGTGGCGGTTGATGCGGTAAATCTTGTCACCCGGACGAAGCGTGTCATCGCGCGTCCAGGCACGGAAGCCCTTGCTCTCAGCCATGCGGGCGATTTCCAGCACGGCGTCACGCTCGGTTTTGCTCTCGTCAAGGAATTTTTTGTAACCCTCGGCGTAGGTCTGAATGCCCTGCTTGTCCTCGTCGGTCAAACGGTCAAAGCCGGTCTTTTTGTCGTAAAAAAGCTGTTCGGAAGTCATGTTGCATTCTCCTTTTTTAATCCGAATCACTTAATGAGTTGACTGTATAAAGCATCGGTGTCCCGATAGAGTGCATCGAGATCGCCGTTGTTTTCGATGATAAAATCGCATTTTTCGCGGTAAAACGCGTCGTTCGGCTGCGCGTCAATGCGGGCGCGTGCGGCTTCATCGGACAGACCGTCCCGCTCGATGATACGGGCAACGCGCGTGTCGTGCGGCGCGAGCACAGCGACGATTTTGTCGCAGAAGTCGTCCGCACCGGCTTCAAACAGAGTCGGTGCATCGTACAGCACGACCGGGCACTCGCTCTGTGCGTGAATCGCGTCGAGAGACGCCCTGCGGATATACGGAGTGGTGATTTCGTTGAGCGTTTGCAGCTTTGCGGGGTCGGAAAACACGATTTTCGCAAGTTTCGGACGGTCAAGCGCACCGTTTGCATCAGTCACGATGCCAAAGGCGGCGTCGAGTGCGGACAGCATTTCGCGGTTCTCCGCGCAGAGCGTGCGGTAGACGGCATCCGCGTCCACCCAGCCTGCACCGAGAGCGCGCATACGCGCGGCAACCGTGCCTTTGCCGGTGCCGCTGCCGCCGGTCAAGCCGATGATTTTCATTAGTTTCACTTCCTGATTATTCTCCCTTAAAGAAGTCCGAATCTATCTTTTTTATCACATATTGTGTCTCAACCGAAACGCCAACATTATGTTCAATCATCAGATTGACCAAGCGTATCCCATCCACCAAAACAATGTTTCCTCTATTTTCAGCATATTTTTTCGCATCATCCGAAAACCGTGCTGTTGTGATAAACAATCCGTGTGCAGTCCCGCTCGGTAAGGCACCATAAAATTTTTGCAGTTCCGGGCGGCCTACTACCACCTGCGGGTCCCATCTTTTCGCTTGAATATAGATTTTACTAAAGCCCAATTTATCTTGCCGAATCACGCCATCTATGCCACCATCACGCGATTGATGGCTTATTTTGCTGAGATCTCGTTCTGAAACGCCATATCCCATTTTACCCAACAAGTATGGCACCAACCATTCAAAAAATGCCGGCGTTTGTTCCATAATCTCTTGAAGCAATTCATCGGCCAGCGATTTGTTTAGTGTATCAACTGCTTTTGTAATCAGTTCATCCGGTGCTTCATCTATCAAAGGTTGTACGTCGCTTTGGGGACTTTCACAACGTAATTCAACATTTTCATCTTGAACTTTTTCAGAATTCAGATATTCTGTAAATCCTTTATAGCGGCTTAAAACCGTATTATCTATCTTTTTCAAGCGTTTGGAAAGGAGTTTTTGCCCATCTGTTGTGATTCGGCAATAACCACGCTTCGCAGAACAAATCAACTCTGCTTTCATCAGATATGCCTTTGTCCAAGCTACTCTATTGCTGAACACAGTTCCCGGTTTGTTAGGTGCCCTCTCCGCCAATTCATCCCCTGTCAGATGACGTTTTTTAGCAATCGCATCCTGTATATCAGATAGGCTATGTATTCGATTATCTGCTAATACACGCAAAAAATCCGCATACATCTCGTCATATTTCGGAATGGCCATTTTACACCTCAATTACCGAGAATCCCGCCGCTTTCTTAATCCGGTTCGCCACTGCAAGACCGAGTCCTTCATCCGACGGACACTGCGCCCAAATCTGCGTTACCTCGGTATCATCGAACGCCCGCAGGCGGTCGAATACTTCCCTCGCCTGTGCGCCGAGATCGTCCCTCGAGCCGAAGCACTCCACAATGCAGTTCGGGAACATATCCTTGTACTCATCAAAGCACAGCACACCGGTTGCGTCACCGATACGCTCCGCAATGTACTTCGCCGTGTCCTGCGGGTTGCCGCGCACGACCGTTACGGGCGCCTTCGGCGCGTAATGCCGGTATTTCATGCCGGGCGCCGACACCTTCACGTCATCCCCGATCTTCTCGTACAGCGCGCGGTCAACATCCACCTCGCCGAGCACCGAGCGAAGCTGCTCGAGCGTGATGCCGCCCGGACGCAGCAGACGCGGACGCTCGAGCGCGAGTGTGATTACCGTGCTCTCCACGCCGACGCCGCACGCGCCGCCGTCCAATACAGCCGCAATCTTGCCGTCCATATCATGCATGACGTGCGCCGCCGTGGTTGTGGACGGTCTGCCGGACGTATTCGCGGACGGAGCCGCCAGCGGTACGCCGCTCTCCCGAATCAGCGCACGCGCCATCGGGTGCGACGGCAGGCGGATGCCCACTGTGTCCAGTCCGCACGAAACCTCGTCCGGAATGCAACCGCCTTTGGGCACGATCATGGTCAGCGGACCCGGCCAGAACGCGTCTGCAAGCTGCTTTGCCTGCGGCGGAACCGCCGGACACAGGTCGTAAATCTGCTCGAAATCCGCGATGTGGACGATCAGCGGGTTATCCTGCGGACGGCCTTTCGCGAGGAAAATTTTCTTTACCGCCTCGCCGTTCAGCGCATTCGCCGCAAGACCGTACACGGTTTCGGTCGGCATGCCGACGACCTCGCCCGCTCGAATGAGTTCTGCGGCGGTTTTTACCGCGTTTTCGTCGGTTTCCGGTGTCAAAAGAGTTGTTTTCATCAGTTTACACTTCCATTTATGGTATCAATGGTCTTTTTCTTCCACTTTGGTAACGATGCCGTTTTCCAGTGTCAGGTCGAGCGTTACCTCATCAAACGGCTGTGCAATGAGGTACGAAAGGCAGGTATCGGTGTCCGCATAGTCCGGCGTACCGAGCAGCTCACGCACCTCGTCCGCGCTCATACCGACAAGTTCGGTGCTGTTTTGCAGGTCGCTGTCCATGAAATGCCGCTGTGCCGGTGCGGTTTTCGCCCAGTTTTCCGCAGAAAACGTCTTTGGCACGCCGATACCGAGGTCAAAATAACGGTTTGCGTTCCAGATGCCGTTTCCCACAAGCAGCATCGCCAGCACGCACGAAATACACCAGTGGGCTTTCTTCGTCCTGCCCCGAAACAGCTGCACGCTCGCCGCAAGAAATACGGCGATGCCCAGAACAAGTAAAATTACACCACTTCTTAACATGAAAATCCTCCTTTTATTATAAGGGTCTATGACCCTTGTTTCCCACCAAAGAGAGGTTTATCGGACATTCACCATGCTATACTCCAATTATAAAAGAAAGGAGTGCTTCGCATGGCAAAGAACAAGAACATTTTCGTCACGATCACCGGTTTTCAGCACTATTACGGACGTGAGCCGTTCCAGATCGGCAATCTCATCCGCTGTGCCAAGGAGCCGAGCAATCCGTACGACAGCGATGCCATCCGCGCGTTTCTGCCGTACATCGGCAAGGTCGGCTACATTGCCAACAGCCCGCAGACCAAGGCCGGCGGCACGGAGAGCGCGTCGCGCATTTACGAACGCGTGCCCAAGCGGTTTTACGTCCGTGTGATGTTCACCACCTGCACCAAGATCATCTGCCGCGTAGAATTCGGCGACATGTCCGATCTGAATGCTGAGTTGGAGAGCCAGACCGAGGACAAGTGGGACGACTGGGACAATGAGGATAACGAAATCCAGTTCTAAGGCTACATTTCGCTCTGCTCTTTCAGCTTTTCCGCTGTGTCAGCCGCGATGAGTGCGTCTAAAATCTCGTCCATATCGCCGTTCAGGAACTGATCCAGCTTGTAGATGGTCAGCTTGATGCGGTGATCGGACACGCGATTCTCCGGGAAATTGTAGGTGCGGATGCGCTCCGATCGGTCGCCGGTGCCGACCTGACTTTTGCGGTCAGCGGCGATGGCGGCACGCTGCTTTTCCACCTCGGCCTCGTACAGCCGCGAACGCAGCACGGACAGCGCTTTCTCCTTGTTCTTGTGCTGGCTGCGCTCGTCCTGACACTCGACGACCGTGTTTGTCGGAATATGGGTGACACGGATGGCCGAGGAGGTCTTGTTAATGTGCTGACCGCCCGCGCCGGAGGCGCGGAACGTGTCGATGCGTAAATCCTTCGGGTCGATATAGAAGTCGAGTTCCTCCGCTTCGGGAAGAACAGCCACGGTGGTTGTCGAGGTGTGCACGCGGCCCTGACTTTCGGTCTCGGGCACACGCTGCACGCGGTGTACGCCGCTCTCGAACTTGAGCCGCGAGTACACCTTATCGCCTGCCACGCGGAACACGATCTCCTTGTAGCCGCCCAGCTCGGTCTCGGATTTGTTCATGACCTCAGTCTGCCAGCCGCGCTTGTCGGCGTACATCGTGTACATGCGGTAGAGGTCAGCGGCAAACAACGCGCTTTCCTCGCCGCCTGCACCGCCGCGAATCTCAACGTAGATATTCTTCTCGTCGTTCGGGTCCTTGGGCAGCAGCAGGATTTTCAGTTCGTCCTCCAGACGGGCAATATCGCTCTTGGCCTGCTGCAGCTCCTCCTGCGCCAGCTCCTTCATGTCCGGGTCGGACAGCATTTCGGTCGCGTCCGCAAGCGTGCGCTGTGCCTGCTCGTATTCGCGGAACGCGGTGACGATTGGCTCAAGTTCGTTGCGCTCACGCAGCAGCCTGGCCGCCCGGTCGGGGTCGTCGTATAAATCCGGCGCGGAAAGCCGCATTTCCAGCTCATCCAGCCGCGCCGCTAAGACTTTCAGTTTTTCAAACATACTCTATCTCCAAATCGTGTAAAGCACGGAAAATTCATTAAAATTGCCTTTACCAGCGTCCGGTGAACATCAATCCCATGATGGAGCAGTATTCGCGGCACCTTACCGCCATCCACTGCCCCGGATACGGCGTTTTCGCGGGAACGCCTGCGTCACCCAGACCGGCATGCGCCAGCAGGCGGCGTGCGCGGGCAAGATGATAATCATTTGTAATTACGGCAACATCTGCGCCCTCGGGCAGCAGCTTTTTTGCGTTGGCGATATTCTGGATGGTCGTGCTCGACTTGTTCTCCAGGATCAGCCGTTCTGCGTCTGCACCGTGCGCGACCATGTAATCCTGCATGGCTGCAGCCTCGGTGCGCGGCTCATCGCCGCCCTGACCGCCGCACAGGATGGCCTGACTGCCCGGATTGACGTTCAGCACCGCGATCGCCGTATCGCACCGTGCCGCCAGAGCCGCCGACGGCTGTCCGTTCGGATTGACGAGCGCACCCAGCACCAGATAGTAATCCGCCTGCGGCGCAGCTGACGGGTCATCCTCGTCGAATGCTATGCCGATTACAAACACCTGCACCGCCGCAAACGACAGCACGAACAATGCAAACAGTACGCGTCCCACGCGCGACAAAATGCGGCACGCCTTATGCTTTTCGCGTCCGCGCAGCATCAGCCATTCCCCCATACAGCCGATGGCAAGCGCCAGCAGGAAAATACCGCCGAACCGCGACGGCTTCCAGAACAGCTGCGGCACGCCAATGACAGCAAACAACACCGCAAGCCCTATCCATACCCTTTTTTCTTTCATTGCAGTTCCTCCAGCTCGGCCGCAACGGCTTCCCATTCATCCATTTTTGCGGCGAGTTTTTCGTCACAGGCTTCTTTTTCGGTCATCAGCTCGAGCAGCTTGCCGGAATCCGATGCCGCGTCCACCATCTGCTGTTCGAGGTCGGACGACTGGGTTTCCAGCTGCGAAATCTCGCGCTCGAGCGTGTTCAGCAGCTTCTGCAGATTCTTGGTGCCGCCGGTGCGCTTTGGCTTCTCAGGCGGCTTGGGCACATCGTCCAGCGTCGGCACAGCGGCCTTTTTCTTCTTGGGCGCCGGTGCAGGAGCCGCTTCCGGCAGTGCGCCGCCGCCCTTGGCTCGCCAGTCAAGGAACGCGCTGTACGAGCCGATAAAATCGGTCAGGTGACCGTTTTCGAGATACAGCACGCGGGTTGCAAAGCGCTCGACGAAGTAACGGTCATGCGAAACAAACAGCAGCGTGCCGTCGAATGCCTCAACCGCCTCCTCAATCCACTCGCGGGAGGCAAGGTCAAGGTGGTTGGTCGGCTCGTCGAGAATGAGCAGATTGAGCGGATCGTACATCAGCTCACACAGGCGCAAACGGCTTTTCTCACCGCCGGACAGCATATCTACGGTTTTCAGCTGGGTTTCACCGGTAAACTGGAACGAACCGAGCCGGTTTCGCGCCACCTGCATGGATACGTTCTTGTCGTAGATGAGCGTGTCGATGAGGTTGCGGTGCGGATTGGCAAAATACACCTGCTGCGGCAGGTACGCCGGCTTGAGTCCAACGCCCTTGCGGATGACGCCGCCATCCGGCACTTCCTCGCCGAGCAGGATTTTCAGCATAGTGGTCTTTCCGGCGCCATTTGCGCCAAGCAGCGCGACACGCTCGCGGTTACGAATGTTGAACGATACATTGTGTAATATTTCTCGTCCGTCATAACTTTTTGTAATATCACGAACCTTGAGCACTTCCTCGGTCTCGTAGTTCGGGTCACCAAACGTGACGGTCATCTTTTTGTCGGTCTTGGGCCGGTCAGTGACCTTCATACGCGCAATGCGCTTCTCGATGGACGCGGCACGCTTTGCCAGATGCTCGGTGCCGTGCTCGTGCATGGAACGCGCAGTCGCCTCCAGACGCTTTTTCTCCGCCAGCTCGTGCTCGTGGTGCTTAAGCTGCTCCTCACGGCGACGCTCACGCTCGACCGCATAGTACGAGTAATTGCCGTTGTAGAAATCGCAGGTGCAATCGTGGATTTCAATCACGCGGTCGCAGCACTGGTCGATAAACCAGCGGTCATGCGAGATAATGAGCACGGTGCCGCGGTAATTCTCCAAATAATTGCCCAACCAGTCCACAGCGTCCATGTCGAGGTGGTTCGTCGGCTCGTCAAGCAGCAGTACGTCGGTCTGCTCGAGAATGATGCGGGCAAGGTTGATACGCGTTTTTTCGCCGCCGGAGAGCAGGTCAAACTTCTGCGAGCGCATTTCCTGCGCGATTTCAAGACCGTTGCACACGCGGTTGATCTCATAATCTCGGTTGTAGCCGCCGAGGATTTCCAGCCGCGTTTCCAGCTGTGCGTAACGCTTGAGCAGCGATGCGTCATCCGGCTTGCGCGTCATTTCATCGGTCAGCGCGTCCATTGCTGCCGCAACTTCGTCGGACTCCTTGAACGCCAGACGGAGAATGTCCTCCACGGTCGATTCCGGCGGAAAATCCGGCATCTGGTCAATGACACCGGCGGTTCGTCCCTGTCCGAACGCAACGTGTCCGCCGTCATACGACAGCCGGTCGGTCAAAATATTAAGCAAAGTGGTCTTTCCGGCGCCGTTTGCGCCTAAAATAGCAACCTTTTCGCCCGGCTGAATGTCGAACGAGATGTCCTTGAGGATCAGGCGGTCACCATAATATTTGGTCAGGTTTTGTACGGTAATATCTGCCACGGAGAGAACTCCTTTCAATGCACTTTTATTCAGCTTATATTATAGCACAATGTGCCCCATAATAGGAGAGAAAACCTGCATAATTTGCAGATTTTTGCGCGGTTTTCTCTGCCCGAAAACGCAAAAAAGCTGTCTCAAAAGACAGCTTTTTATGGAAATTCAGAGCAGCAGCGGCAGCAGTTCCTCCGCACGGTCGACTACATGCTTCGCGCCTGCGTCCTCCAGCTCCTCTCGGCCGCCAAAGCCGAACGTCACGCCGATGCAGTCAATACCGCATTGCTTCGCACCTTCCACATCGTGCAGGCGGTCACCGACCAGCACAGCCTGTGACAGATCCTGCACCTGCAAACGGTCGAGCGCCTGCTGTGTGACCTGTGCCTTTGTGCCGATCGTGCCATCCAGCGTTGCACCGGAAACCACGGTGAAATACTGCGCAATATCAAAGTATTTGACGATTTTATCAATGAAAAACGCCGGTTTGGACGATGCGGTAGACAGAGTCTTTCCGGCGTCCGTCAGGGTCTTCAGCAACTCCGGAATTCCGTTGTAGAGCATGTTCTCCTTCCAACCGATCACGCCGAATCGCTCACGGTAGAACTCGATTGCCTGCTTTGCCTCGGCGTCATCGAAGCCGTAGCTGCGGCGGAATTCGTCGTACAGTGGCGGACCGATAAAGCGCTCCAGCGGCTTGAGCTCCGGCTCGTGGATGCCCATTTTATCCAGCGCATACTGCACCGATTTGGTGATGCCCTCGCGGGAATCGGTGAGCGTACCGTCTAAATCAAATAAAATATACTGATACATCGGCGTTTTCCTCTCAGTAGTATAGAAAAAGCAGCAACTTTCGTTGCTGCTTAGATGTAGGCGTTGAGTTATCTTCCCGGGCCGTCGCCAGCCAAGTATTGTCACCGTAAACGAGCTTAACTACTGTGTTCGGAATGGGAACAGGTGTACCCTCGTCACCATTAACACCTACTTTTGAAGATTTACACCCTCAAAACTGAACAATCCTACTCGCAAGCTATCTTTCGAGGTTACCTAACATTTAAGGTCAAGCCCTCGGCCTATTAGTATCAGTCCGCTCCATACATTACTGCACTTCCACTCCTGAC
>NZ_CDRQNY010000038.1:0-12281 GCF_977037065.1 Butyricicoccus sp.
GCTGACAATGGAATGAATGAGCTTGATCTCCAATCGGCGCTTCATGTACTCGTCCACCCGAACATGGGGCTGGCCGTCAGGATCGTAAAGCGTCCGGGTGCAGAGCTTATTGATATAGCCCTCATAATACCGGAGTACCTGATCCACAGCCTGAGAGTCCCCGTCACGGGCGGCGTCAATCACCGAAAGAGGAAGAAGCTCCTTGCCCTTGTAAGTGGGGTTCTTCATACCTTCAACCTCCCTTCGGCATGAGTGCGGCCAACTTGATCCGCAGCTCGGTCAATGATTTTGCCCTTCGCCGCTGAACGGCGCTGCGAGACATTCCAACAAGGCGGCCAACTTCCTGATCCGGCAGGTCCAGAACAAAATGCAGAATCAAAATACTCTGCTCCTGAACAGACAAACCGGCGAAGGCGTCAGCTACAAGCTCGTTTTCGATATGCAGATCATACCCGTGGGACGAGAATGTAAATCTGTCACTGGGGTAATGATCTACAACGCAGAGCTTGTCCATCTCCATTTGCGGAATGTCGCTGAATGACAGTTCCCTGTCACGGCGCCTCTGCATTTCCCGAAGGTAGTCGATTGCCTCATGGTACAGTACCAGCTTGCAGTAAGCATCGAACTGGCACCGCTCGCCATAGTCATTGCGGGGGATCATATCCATCTTTTCACCCCCTTTCCTGGGGGAATGAGGTGGTTTTCTCCCTTTCCGCTAACAAGGCGAACGCAAAGCTACTCGCTAAAAGCCTCCTTTTTGAAAATTTCTCAAAAAATTTTTTTCGAGGCGGGCTTGTCCTCGGAAAACAGCAAAAAGCGCCCAGCAAGTCGCAACGGACCTGCTGGGCGCAGAAATGTTTTATAAGGATGATTGCTTACATGGTATAGTTCGCATTCAAAGCCGGATGGCTCCGATGGAGGGACTACGCTTTTTTTAGCTGGTGCAAATCATGGATACTACGAAAAAGAGAAAAGGACACGGTAAAATAACCTCCCATCGACTACCGTGTCCCTGCAAGTCGTCATTGGTTTGTGTAAACGCAAAGAAACGGCGGCTCTGATTTCTCAAAACCACCGTTAGGGTAATAACTTAAAATGAGCGCGCAAAATCACCTGCCCCAGCCAGCGGTTTTTTTCTTTCCCCGTAGTCGGGGCAGGTTCATGCGCTATGCAATTATTCTTCTTTAGCTTCTATCAAGCTGATATTTTTTGCTCTGCGTTCCACATAGCAGCATATTTTCCGCCTTTCGCAAGCAATTCTTCATGGGTTCCCGATTCAGCAATCCCACCATCACCCATTACAAGGATTTGGTCTGCATTTTTGACAATGGAAAGGGTATGAGCAATCATTACCACTGTCTTTTTCTCTTTTAACAGATTGGCGATGGCCTGCTTTACGGCAAGCTCATTTTCAATGTCAAGAGATGCTGTTGCTTCATCCAAAAGCAGGATGGGGCTATTTTTCAGGATAGCGCGGACTATTGAATCCGCCGACTGGACGAAATGCAGGCGCAGGGCCGCAGCATTTTCGACACCGACCTTGCCGTGGCATATTATGCCCGCGTTTCGACCGACAAAGACGAGCAGATCAACAGTCTGAGCAACCAGAAACGCTATTTTGAGGACTGCATTGCCGAAAATCCGCACTGGACGTTCACCGGCGGCTATGTCGATGAGGGCATCAGCGGCACGTCGGTCGAGGGGCGCGAGCAGTTCCTCAAAATGATCGAGGATGCCAAACGCGGAACGTTTGATCTCATTATCACCAAGGAGATCAGCCGTTTCGCCCGAAACACGCTTGACAGTCTGCGCTACACGCGCGAGCTGCTGCGGTTCGGCGTGGGCGTGTACTTCCAGAACGACAACATCAACACCTTCGACAAGGACGCCGAACTACGGCTCACCATCATGTCCTCGATCGCACAGGATGAGGTGCGTAAGCTGTCCGAACGCACACGCTTCGGATTCAAGCGGGCGCAGGAGAACAGCGTTCTGCTCGGACAGAACAACCTGTTCGGCTACAACAAGACAGATGGACGGCTGGAAATCATTGAGCCGGAAGCCGCCATCGTCCGTGAGGTATTCGAGCGCTACGCCGCCGTAGAACTCGGTCTGCGGGCGATCGCCAACGACCTGGACCGCCACGGCATACGCGGACGGCAGGGCCGTCCGTTCCATTATTCCACCCTGTACGGCATGATCCGCAACCCGAAATACAAGGGCTGCTATGCCGGACGGCGGTACGCCTCCCGTGATTACCGTGACAAGCGCAGCTACCGCCTGAGTGAGAACAAGTGGCTCGTACACGAGGATGACCGCATCCCCGCCATCGTGTCGGAGGCGCTGTGGGAGCAGGCCAACCGGCGGCTGTAACTCTCCTACGGTTTACAGCCACGAGCTGGACCGCATTCTCGCGCGTGTCTTTGCGCTGGTAACCGAGGAACAGTCCGCCGCCGTGCAGGAATACATCGACACGCTCCGTGCCTTTGCCGCCCGGCAGGACAGCGGCCCCGCCCTCGCCCAAGTCGAGCAGGAGATGGCGGCACTCGGAAAGCGCAAGGACAAGCTGCTCGATCTGGTGCTTGCGGGAGCGCTCTCAAATGAGGAGTTCAAGCAGCGCAACGAAGTCTGCAACGAGCAGCTTGCCGCACTCGAGGAGCGGCGCAGCTCCCTGCAGAACGCAGAGCAAACCCTTGCGGAACGCATCCGGCGTGTGGAAAATCTGCGCCGCACGATTGAGGAACAGTGGCAGGCGAACTGCGGCTTTTCGCGTGAAATGTCCAAGGCGCTGGTGAACCGCATCGTTGTGGATGCAGACGAGAACAAGACCTGTATTTCTCTGGATGTTTTCCTCACCGCCGGCCGAGAGTCCTGCACGGATCCGGTGCTTCCCGCCGCATCACAAGCCTCGGATGCACCGCTGAAAATGACCTTTCCGCGTCCGCGCTCCGGTCATCAGGGCGGGTATGAGGTGACGTACTGTGTACGGTGGCATCTGGATTGAATCCTATGAAAAAGCGCTGTTTTCCAAAGAAAACAGCGCTCCTGTCTGTCGTTTTTGCGTTGATTACGCCTGCTTCACCGAATCCCCCTGCACCAGCTCGGTGGGAACCAGAAAGCGCAGCGGATCGTATTCCTCTCCGCAGACAAACGAAATCAGCTTGCGGATGCTCAGCTCTGCCTGCTGACGGCAGTGCACATCAATCGAAGTCAGGGACGGCAGTGCTATTTTTCCAAGGGGATTATTATCCACGCCAACCAGCGAAACCTCGCCGGGCACCGAAACCCCGCGCAGGAACAGCGCCTTTGCCGCACCGACGCCCAGATAGTCGTTCGCACAGAAGAACGCATCCGGCAACTCGTCCACCTGATCCAGTGCACGGTCAATCGTCCGCGGAATATCCGCGTCATCCGCTCTGGGTGTCAGCAGCAGGTGCTGCGGATCACACGGCAGACCGAACCGCCGCAAGGCGCTGCAGAAGCCGTCATACCGTTCTCCGAATGCCGTGGAATACATCGGATCACCGATAAAACCCATTTTGCGGCAGCCGCAGGTATACAAATGCTGCACCGCCTGATAGGCCGCCTCTGTGTTGTCCTCAATATAGGTGCACACACGCAAGCTATGATAGCGTGTTCCCACCGCTACGACCGGCAGCCCGCACGATACGATATTGGCCGCCAGCGTTTCTTCCATGTCACCGAGGATCAAAACACCACTGATCTCGCTTTCCGTCAGCCACTGACGCAGTGCCTGCGAATCGCGATCCCAGTATTCGTGATCAAAAACCATCATTTGATAGCCGTGCTCATACGCCATCCCCAGAAACAGCTTCTGGAACGCCATATAGAAGTAGGAATCCTTCAGATGCGCGCCGGTCGAGATCAGCCCCAGCTTTTGGGACGATGTGCGGTGACTTTTATGTGCATAATACCCCAGCTCTGCCGCAATGCCGCAAATCCTTGCGCGCGTATCATGATTGACGTTTGGCATATCCCGCAGTGCCAGCGATACGGTATTGATGGAAACCCCTGCCCGCTCCGCGATTTGTTTGAGTGTAACCTTTGCTATGACGCATTCCCCATTTGTTTGAAAAAGTAAAACCGTTATCAGGTCACTTTCATATTAAAGTATTGTGCCGCTGATGTCAAGGGGCATCCAAACCGCAGACGGATCCTGCCGCCGTGGATACGGATCTGCGGTTCCCGCGTGTTGTTTATCGGTACTGCGACCGGATTTCTGCGCAGCTACCGATTACTATTGCGCTTTTATCATATTATGTATCGGTAAATCTTATATTAAAGTATTAGGAAAATATACGAATTAACCAAAGTTTTTTAATATTAAATCTCAATTATCTGCATAAAAGTTTGCTTTTTACTGTTCTTTCGCTGAATCGCGCCCCTAATCGGAGTTATTTCGTATGAAAACTCGCCATTTTTCACAAAAATCATTTTGCTTGACACCGAAAAATAATATGATAGAATGTGTTTGTAAGCAGAAAAATCATATCGTAAATCCCCATTATTTTTGTATTTCTAATATTAAAAAGCTATCTGTCGCCGGAGCAGAAAGGAGGACCCCAAACAAATACGCAGTCGCAAGCGCCTATAAAATTTTCCTGAGAAAGACTGCGAGGCGGCGAAAAGAGTAAGCACAAAATAATAAAGCGTAAAATTGTAGAGAAAGAAGGAGAGATCAACATATGCTTTTTACTGCTGTAACCTTCATTGCGTTCACTGCGCTCGTCGCTGTCATTGCATGGTGGCGCACGCGCGACGATGACCTGAGTACACAGGACGGTTATTTCCTTGCAGGCCGCAGCCTGACCGGACCGGTAATCGCCGGCTCTCTGATGCTGACCAACCTTTCCACCGAGCAGCTGATCGGTCAGACCGGCCAGAGCTTTTCAACCAACATGGGACCGATCGCCTGGGAAGTCACCTCAGCAGCAGCACTTGTCATTCTGGCGCTGGTATTCCTGCCGCGCTATCTCAAGATGGGACTGACTACCGTACCGGAATTCCTCGAAAACCGCTACGACAGCACAACCAAGCGTATCGTTTCCATCATGTTCCTGCTCGGCTACCTGCTCACCTATCTGCCGACCGTTCTGTATTCGGGCGCACTGGTATTCAACCAGATCTTCGAGGTCGATAAGCGCATGGGTGTATCGCAGATGCAGGGTGTTATCATCACAGCTGTTGCCATCGGTATCGTCGGCGCCTGCTACGCCATCTTCGGCGGCCTGAAGGCGGTTGCGGTATCGGATACCATCAACGGTATCGGACTGATCATCGGCGGCTTTATGATCCCGATCTTCGGTCTGCTGCTGCTCGGCAATGACCACTTCCTCGCCGGTCTGCGCGATCTGATCTCGGTCGTACCGGCAGAAAAGTTCAACGCCATCAATCCGGTCAACGCAATGGCGCCGATGATCCCATGGCCGGTGCTCTTTACCGGCATGGTCGTCAACAATATGTTCTACTGGTGTACCAATCAGGCGATCATTCAGCGAACGCTGGGTGCAAAGAACCTGTGTGAAGCACAGCGCGGTGCGATCTTTGCAGGCTTCCTCAAGTGCTGCGGCCCGTTCTTCATCACCATCTGCGGCCTGATCTGCTACCGTATGTCGATGGACCACACCGAGGGCTTCTTCTCCGCGGAGCACATCGCAAATCTGGCACAGAACGGCGACCTTGCCTATCCGACGCTCATCCTGAACGTCCTGCCCAAGCCGCTGCTCGGCTTCTTCGCAGCCGTGCTGTTCGGTGCGATCCTGTCGTCCTTTAACTCGGCGCTCAATTCTTCGGTCACGCTGTACACACTGGATATTCACCGCCCGCTGTTCAATCCGCAGGCAACGGACGCACAGCTGGTTCACATCGGCAAAATCTTCGGCACCGTGCTTGCCATCGTTTCGATCTGCGTGGCACCGGTCGTCAGCTTTGCTCCCTCCGGTCTGTATGACTTCCTCCAGTCCTGCTTCGGATTCTTCAACGTGCCGATTCTGGCGGCGGTCATCGTCGGTCTGTTCACCAGAAACGTTCCCGCTCGTGCCGCCAAGGTATCGATCGTGATGCACGTTGTTCTGTACTCCATTTCCAAATTCATCCCTGCACTCCAGAATGTGCACTACCTGTACGTTCTTGCGGTACTGTTCGTACTGAATGTTGCGGTCATGCTGCTGATCGGCAAGACCAGCCCGCGTGCAACGCCGTACGTCATGCAGGATGTCGGCGCTGTCGATCTGACACCGTGGAAATACCGCAAGATTGCTGCCATCGGCGCACTGTGCCTGATGTGCTGCGTTTACCTGCTGTTCTCTCCTCTCGGTCTTGCCGGGTGATGAGATAGAGCCGCCCGCACCGCTGACTGTTTTCCACAGCGGTGCACAGGCGGCAACCTAAAACACCAACAAAAAACATACTGAAATTTCTGTAAACAAAGAAAGGATGCTGTTACCATGGCAAAAACTTTAAAAATCGGTTCGGTCGGTCTGGGTCGTCTGGGCTATGAGCACGCAAAGAATATCGCAAACTATGTCACCGGCGCAGAGCTGACCGCCATCTGCGACACGGACGCAGAGCGCGTAGCACAGGTAGCCGAGGAGCTGAACGTTCCCTACACCTACACGGACGTAGCTGAGATGGTCAAGAACCCGGATCTGGATGCGATCGTTGTCGTTTCGCCCTCCATGTTCCATGCCGAGCACATCAAGCTCGCACTGGATGCAGGCAAGCACTGCTTCTGCGACAAGCCGCTCGACACGACGGTTGAAAAGTGCAAGTTGGCAGAAAAGGCTGTGGAAGCCCATCCGGACAAGGTGTTCATGCTCGGCTTCATGCGCCGCTTTGATGATTCCTACGCAGAGGCCAAGCGCCGCATCGATGCAGGCGACATCGGCAAGGTCGTTCTCGTCCGCTCCTACACGCAGGACCCCCGCACCACCATCGAGGGTACGCTCAAGTTTGCACCGCACTCCGGCGGCCAGTATCTGGATATGTGCGTGCATGACCTCGACCTGATCCGCTGGTTTACCGGCGCAGAGGTCAAGCGCGTCTGGGCGATCGGCGGCGTATTCGAGTTTGACCTGTACCGTGAGCTGAACGACGCAGATAACTGCTGCGCAACCGTACAGCTGGACAACGGCGCAATGGGCTTCATGTTCACCAACCGCACCCACGGTGCAGGCTGCAACGTAGAAACCGAGATCATCGGCACGCACGGCACGCTGCGCATTGCAAATGTCGGCGCAAAGAACCTGCTTCAGATTGTAGACGGCTCCGGCGCACGCGAGGAGTACTATCCGGACTTCCTCAGCCGCTGGCATCAGGCCTATATCAATGAGATCCAGGAGTTTGTATCCTGCATCAACGAGGGCCGCAAGCCCGGTGTCACCGTTTACGACGGCACCAAGGTTTCTCAGGCGGCATACCGCTGCAAGGAATCCTTTGAAACCGGCGAAATGCTGGTGAACGAATAATCATCGTTGCATCACGGGGCGGGCAGAGAACGCATCTGTCCGCCCGGTACCGCCATTCATTCTGTTTCCCAAGAGACCGGAAGGAGGACTCTGACATGAGCAAAGAAATCAAAGTCGGTGTCATCGGCTGCGGTGCGATCGGCAGACAGCATATCGCACGCCTGATGAACACAATTCCCGAAACGCGCGTGGTTGCCGTTGCGGATTATTATCAGCCGTCTGCGCAAGAGGTTGCAGAGCAGTACGGCATCACCTGCTGCGCCACCGGCGAAGAACTGATCGCACTCCCCGAAGTAGATGCTGTGCTCGTCACATCCGCAGACCCGTCCCATGCGGGCTATGTGCTCGAATGCATCAAGGCGGGCAAATTCGTATTCTGCGAAAAGCCGCTGGCGCAGACCGCACAGGAATGTGAGGAGATCATCCGCGCAGAGGTTGCAGGCGGCAGACGGCTGGTGCAGGTCGGCTTCATGCGCCGTTATGACCGCGGCTATGCTGCCATGAAGCAAGCGATCGAGTCCGGAGAGATCGGCGCTCCGCTGATGATCCACTCGTGCCATCGTAATATGTCGCAGGCGCCCGGCTTTGCGACCGACTACGCAGTAACGCGTGTTGCAATTCACGAAATTGATATTTCCCGCTGGCTGCTGGACGATGAATACGCTGAGGCGCAGGTGCTGGCAGTCCGTCAAAGCAAAAACACGCAGGGGGACTGGCTCAACCCGCAGATCATGATGCTGACCACCCGTTCGGGACAGCGCATCGATGTAGAGGTACAGACCGACGGCGCATATGCCTATGATATCCAGTGTCAGGTAGTCGGTGAGAACGGCACGGTCAGCCTGCCCGATCCGTCGGCTGTGGTCAAGCGCTCGGGCGCAGCCTGCAGCTTCCCGATCATGACCGACTGGTCGCAGCGTTTTATCGAAGCGTATGACATTGAGTTCGATGCATGGGCCAAGGCTCTGCTGAACGGTGCACCGGACGGTCCGTCCGCATGGGATGGCTACGTTGCCTGTGTCACCGGCGATGCACTCATTCTCTCCCGCCAGACCGGCAAGCCGGAAGCGATCGAGCTGATGGAAAAGCCGTCCATCTACTAAATGGTTTCTGCCTGAATCTATTCCCATTTTTTCATGCCCTGCGTATCGCAATGCGTGCGCAGGGCATCCTTTTGTCGTTTTCCCTGCGCTGTTCCGTAAAGGAGCAGGGCTGACCAGACCGATCACCCGCTCTGCAAACAAAAAAGACAGCTCTCGCTGTCTTTTGGTTTGTCGAAAAGCCTTCGCGCCCGCAGGGCGCGGCTTTTCATCGAGCTTCGATCAAAAGTGCAGTTTCGATCGAGAGGCTATTGCATCATCTCCCGCTTGATCTTCCCAATCCGCATATAATACCATACCAGATTGAGCGCCGCCGCACACACCCATGCTGCGCCTTCCGCAAAAAATACGCCGCTCTGCCCGATGAAGGTCGGCAGCACGAGCGCCGCGCCCATGCGCATGAGCATTTCCGCAAAGCCGGAGAGCGTCGGCACGGTCATCTCGCCCAACCCCTGCAGTGAGGAGCGATACGCCTGCAGCACGAACAACGCAAGCATAAATGCCATCAGTATCATGAGATACTGATAGGCCACCGCCAGCGCATCCGCTGCGCCCGCCTCCTCGGTCGAAAGAAACAGTCCCAGCAGCGGTTTGCCTGCAAGAAGCATAGCCGTCACGATGGCGGCTGTAAATCCGGCGGATAGGGCCAGCACCGCTCGATGCCCGCATCAATGCGTGCCCCACGGTTCTGACCCATATAAGCTGTCATGGCATAGCCAAACGCCACCGATGCACTTTCGAGTATGCCATACAGCTTATTTACCGCCGTATAGCCCGCTACGAACACCACGCCGAAGCCGTTCAATACGGACTGCAGCACCATGCCGCCCAGTGTAATCATGCTCATCTGCAGGCCGGTCGGAATGCCAAGGCGGCACAGGTGCAGCAGAATGGCAGGGTCGGTTTTCCAGTCAGCCTTTGTCAGCTGCACGAACGGCAGCCGCCGCAGAGAACGCAGACACAGCAGAAACGCAATCAGCTGTGCCAGTACGGTTGCGAACGAAGCCCCGAAAATACCCCAGCCAAACCCCATCACGAACAGCAGGTCGAGCGCAATATTGGCAAAGCTTGCCGCGATGATCGCGAGCAGCGGCCTTACCAGCAGCAGGCTGATGATCGTCACCGCAATGCCGAACCAACACGACAGCTTAACGATCATAGCCAGTACACGACGCAGCCGGTCGTATGCGCCCGCGCCGAACTCCTGCGCCGCGAGAATCGCAAAGCCCTGCGTAAAGCCCTGCAGTCCCCATAAAACCAGCCAGTTGATCCAATCCGCCGCACCGATGGACGCCAGAGCCTGCATGCCGACACCGCGTCCGATGATTATCGTATCCACGATGGTATACAGCTGCTGAAACACGCTGCCCAGCATCAGCGGCAGGGAAAACAGCAGAATCAGTCGTATCGGACGGCCGTGTGTCATATCGGTAACGCGCACCATATCACACCTCCCTTGCGAAAAATCAGCAAAACCCAAAGCACAGAAGGAGACAAAACTGCACTTCGGGTTTCGAGGCGGTGATACCGCCGCTGATATGATCAGAAATCAGATAAAGTCACCGCACAGGCTGAGCGCTGCCTCATCTGCGATAACGATCGCATCATTATCCAGCTGCAGGATCGATCCGGGCACTTTGGGCGTCACCGGACCGAAACAGGATTCTCAAACAGCAAGAGTGTCCAAATGAAAGATATAGTGGTAAAATAGAGCTATGAAAAAGATGACAGTAGAGGCATGGAAGAAATGCCCGGTATGTGGAAAAACTGAAAATCAGGTACGAGCAGGATATAATGGGTCAGGAAGTCAACGCTGCAAATGTAAGGAGTGCGGCAAATACTACACAATAAACCCTAAACAGCACACGTATCCGGAAGAAACCCGAAAACTGGCACTAAAGATGTACTATGGCGGGATCAGCGGACGAAGTGTTGGAAAGATTCTGCACATGAACAAATCCAATGTGATGAATTGGATAAAAAGCCAGCTGCAAGGAGAATTCAGCGCCCAAACAGACACCAAAGATCGTGGAAATGGATGAACTGTATTGGTTTTTGAAGTACAAACCGAGAACAAAAACGCGGGAAAAATAGGGACTATCCCGAATTCTGTGTAACCGCCAAAATGCGGTGTAAAATAGAACTTATATTTCAAGGCGGGAGCGGCGTTGGCTGCGCCCGCCTTATCTACAACATAACGCCAACGGGGGCGGAAGTCAAGGGGCACCCTCGTCCATTGGAGCCTCGGCGGCGGCGCAGCGCCCCTTGCCCTTCGAGCCGGATTGTTAATCCGGCATCCGATCCTCGAAGTAGATTGCCAGCTGGGCATGAATCATGCTCCAGTCCTGTCTGCGGCCGGTCCACTTTTTCGTGATGTCGATCATCGCCAGATACAGCATTTTGAAAAGGCTGTCATCGGTCGGAAACACGGATTTCGTTGGTTACCTTCCTGAGGTAACGGTTAAAGCCTTCAATCGTGTTGGTCGTATAGATCAGCCGCCGAAGTGCCTGAGGAAACTTGAAATAGGTACTGAGATTTGCCCAGTTATCCCTCCACGACTGAGAAATTTTGGGGTATTTCTTGTCCCAGTGTTCTGCGAACGTGTCTAACGCGTCCAAAGCAGCCGGTTCATCTACCGCTGCGTAGACTGCTTTCAAGTCAGCCATAAGTGCCTTCAAATTCTTGTAGGAGACATATTTGCTGGAATTTCGAAGCTGATGGATGATGCAGTTCTGGATTTCCGTCTTGGGATAGACCGCCTCGATCGCCGCAAAAAAACCGGTCAAATTGTCCGTGCAGGCGATAAAAATATCCTCGATGTCCTGGCTGATGCTGGTCTGATTTTTCCGCAGCACCTTGGGTTCGAATTCGCTCTTGCGATCCCGCGGCACAGATACCTCTACATCGCTAAAACTGGTGCGCAGGGTTTTGCTGCTGTACCCGTTCCGGCTGTTATCCGTGTCCTTGTTCTTGCTGCCTACATTCGCCAGCTGCAGCAGCTCACGAATTTTTTCGCGACGTGTGTTTTCTTCTGGGGTTCTTTTCCTTCTTGCCATTGTGATTACCTCCGTCATCCTGCTTCTATTCTACACCTTGTTGGAGGTTTACACAAAGTTTGGGATGGAGTCGGAGAACTTGTGAAAAATCCAATGGCGCTTATACACACTCTGCCTTATCCAATCAGCTAAAGCGAAGCTTGTAACATAGAAACGCCATAGGTTTTTGAGCCTACGGCGTTTCTTGTGATATTCACAGTTCTAAACTTTCCAGCCACTCGTCAAAAGATTTCTTTGAAACGCGGATTGCATTTTCTATGCGGACGATCCTGAACTCCTCCTGCTTGACGAGCTGATATGCGGTTGTGCGGCCGATGTTGAGCATGGCTGCAATCTGTTCCACGGTATATGTGCGCGGTTCCGGCAGTGACTTTTTCTCTTTCTTGTCCATAGTAACCTCCATGTATTTGCCTTGTCATTTTGACTAAGGGAGTGAAGAATGGCAGTAGCAATCGGCTTTGGCTGGGTGTCCTCTTGCTAAGAATTTGCTAATAGGACCACCCAACGGACACATAAAACTGCGTCAGAATAGGTGTTTTGCACCATAAAGTTCGTTTACTACAAGTCATTCTGCGTAAGGGATGATATTGGAAGTTACATCCGAACCGTGTATCACATGGTAAGCCATACTCCTAAG
>NZ_CDRQNY010000039.1:0-12252 GCF_977037065.1 Butyricicoccus sp.
TTTCGAAGCGGTCGCCGGTCTCTGGTCTGCGCCAGATTAGGAAGCAAGGGAAAGGTAGGAGTTCAAAGAGGAAGGAAAACCGCAGGTTGTCCTTCCTTTTTGCCCCCGCCGCGGGCGCGGCGACGCTCCCGCCGTCCGCAGACGGCGAATCCCCCCGCTGAGGTTCAGCGAAAAACTCCCCGCCCGTCAGGGGCGAACACGCTAACGCAGTTCGCGCACCCCGGCTTTCCGGTGCAGAAAAGGAGCCGCCCGTCAGGGGCGAACACGCTAACGCAGTTCGCACACCCCGGCTTTCCGGTGCAGAAAAGGAGCCGCCCGTCAGGGGCGAACCCGCCTGCGGCAGTTCGCGTGCCCCGGTTAGCCGGCGCAGAAAAGGAGCCGCCCGTCAGGGGCGAACCCGCCTGCGGCAGTTCGCGTGCCCCGGTCAGCCAGTGCAGAAAAGGAGCCGCCCGTCAGGGGCGAACCCGCCTGCGGCAGTTCGCGTGCCCTGGTCACCTTGTGTCGAGAAAAGAAAAGCACCGCAGAATTGCTTCCACGGTGCTCAAAGTATGCACTTTTACTCAAATCGCAGCAGCGTATCGACATCCTTACGCGCCGGAGCCTGCGGGTCCTGTGCCGGATGGCCGAGTGCGATGAGCGCAGCCACTTCCTGACCCTCGGGAATTTCCACGACCTTGGCAACCTCGGCGGGATCGTAAATGCCCATGATGACCGTGCCGAGACCGAGCGCATGCGCGGACAGGCAGAAGGTCTGCGCGGCGATGCCCGCATCAAAGGACTGCCAGTGAGTGGCAAGCGGGGTGCTGAACGAGCCGTCGCGCTCGTAGCCGGAGCGCTCCTTGATCATGGTCAGCACGACCAGCGCCGGTGCGCCGTGGGTGGTCTTCTGGTTGTAGGCAAAACCGAGCATGCAGTTGTCGGCCAGCTTGTCCTTCTTTTCCTTGTCGGTCACAACGATGTAGCGCGCGATCTGCGTATTCTTCCAGCTCGGCGCAAAGGCGGCAGCTTCAACGATCTGACGAACCTCGTCCTCGGTCACAGGCTGCTCGGTGAACTTGCGGATGCTTCGGCGGGTTTTGATACATTCCAGTGCTTCCATGAGAATATCTTCCTTTTTAGAGTATGTTTGACTTTATTATAGCAGAGCGGAAAAGCAAGTGCAAGTTAATTATCCGCCATTACCTTAATATAGTAGCGGCGATGGCGCGGACCGTCGAACTCGCAGAAGTACACGCCCTGCCAGATGCCGAGGATGGGCTTGCCGTCCTTGATGAGCACGGTCTGGCTCGGACCGACATAGCTGCACTTGAGGTGCGCGGTCGAATTGCCCTCGGCATGCCGGAACTCCCGCCGGTCGGGAAACGCCTCGCGCAGACCGAGCAGCAGGTCGTGCTGCACATCCGGGTCAGCGTTTTCGTTGATGGTGATACCGGCGGTCGTATGCGGGCAGTACACCACGGCAAGGCCGCTCTGCACGCCGCTTTCGCGGATGACTTCACGCAGTTTGGCGGTGATATTGTACATGCCCTCGTGATCGGTCGAGATGGAAAATTCTCTGGTTTTCATGCTCATTCTCCTCGGTTTTCGTGCAGATAGGTCGCTTCCAGATCGGAAAGATGCAGCTTTACGGCAAGCGGGTACTTCTCAAACGCGTGCGCGAGTGCGAAGCTGCCGCCCTTGACCGACTCGTCAAAGCCGCCCATGTGCCAGCGCACGGCGATCGCTTCCTCGGTGCGCAGCCGCATGAACCGCTCGATCAGGAACACGGATTTTTCGCCGTGACCGTACGGAAACTGGTCGTCTACTGCGTAAACCGGCACCTTTTCCCACTCGCCGCGGTCGTTTTTGCGGTTGCGCAGCTCGGTCTTGTAGAAACCGGCCTTGCACAGATCATGCAGGAGGGAAACGATGGTGTAGCTTTCCAGATCGTCGGTTTCGGGATTGAAATGCTTGGAGATCAGCACGTTGTACACGTTGAGCGAGTGGTCGAGCAGACCGCCCTCATACGCAGCGTGGAACCGCGTGGACGCGGGAGCCGTGAAGAAATCCGTGCCCTCGAGCCACGCAAGCAGCTTTTCCGCGCCCGGACGATGGATGTTTTTGTTGTAGGTTTCGATGAAAATCTCTTTATTTGTCATGTTGTTCCTCCATTCGGGTGCGGGCAAGCCGCAGAAGCGTCTCCCGCCGATTGTCGGTCTGGCCGTCTATCACGGCATCCAGCAGGGCGTGCAGCATTTCACCGACCGGTCTGCCGCGCAGACCGAGTGCCTGTAAATCGGCTCCGTTTACGGCAAGCTGCCGCAGCGAGAAGCATTGCTCCTGCGCGAGCACGCGGTTCAGCAGCGCTTCGGTCTCAAACAGCTGCGCCACATAGTCGCGGCTGGTGCCCTGACCGACCGCATCGCCTTTTTTGATCGCCAGCAGGTCGCGGAACCGCGCCTCTCCGATGCGCGACAGGCTGCGCCGCACCAGCTTTTCGTTGTCACCGAGCGGTGTGTCGTGCCGCTCGACCAGCAGGAGGATGCGTTCGGTGTCCGCGCTCGAGAACCGCAGCCGCGGCAGGAGCTCGCGCGACAGCGCAAGGCTCGCCTTGGGATGTCCCCGGAAATGCCCGATGCCTTGCTCGTCCACCGTTTTGCAGGCGGGCTTGCCGCTGTCGTGCAGCAGCATCGCCCACCGGAGCACCGGCTCGTCCGGCACCTGACCGACCGCGCGCACGGTGTGTTCCCATACATTATATAAATGGTGCGGATTGCGCTGTTCGCAGTCCAGCATGGGCACGAGTTCGGGCAGGGCAGAGGTGATAAGGTCGGCATAAGCCATCAGCGTGCGCTGCACATAGCGGCCGCACAGCAGACCGGTCAGCTCCTCGCGGATGCGCTCGGCGGCAATGCAGTGCAGGCGATGCACCTGCCGCCGCATGGCAGCGGCGGTTTCCGGCTCGATGGCAAAACCCAACTTGGATGCGAAGCGCAGTCCGCGCAGGATGCGCAGCGCGTCCTCCTGAAATCGGGTGTCGGCATCACCGACCGCGCGCAGAACGCCGTTTTTGAGGTCGGTTTGCCCGCCGAACGGGTCGCACAGGCCGCGTTCGGGATGCCACGCCATCGCACCGACCGTAAAATCCCGGCGTGCCAGATCCTCACGGATGTCGGTGACAAAGCGCACGCCGTCCGGATGCCGCCCGTCCGAGTAGCCGCCTTCCGTGCGGTAGGTGGTGATTTCCAGCGGGCCGCCGTCCGTGAGCACGGTCAGCGTGCCGTGTTTGAGTCCGGTGGTGAGCACACGCGCGTCCGCGAACACGGCCTGCATCTGAGCCGGAGACGCGGACGTACACAAGTCCCAGTCGTGCGGCTCTGTACCGCGCAGGCTGTCGCGCACGCAGCCGCCGACCGCCCACGCCTCAAATCCGGCACGCTCTAATCGCCGGATGGCGTGCGCCGCGTGTTCGGGCAGCTGCATCACTTTTTGTCCTGCTTCAGCTTGTACGAGCTGCCGTCCGGATTGATAACCACCGTGTTGTCCAGCTGGGCCTTCAGGCTCTTGCGGAAATCGGCAACGTACTCCGCGCGGAGCGCCTGCTGCTCCTTCTTCTCCGCGTCGGTCAGTCCTTCGGTCTTGGCCTTTTTGGCAAGCGCGTTGATGCGTGCAATTTTTTCGTCAGTCATATTGCAAAATCTCCTTGATCATCCTTATGCTATCTTTATATTATATCAAATTTCTATCCGTAATGAAAGCCTTTTGCGCACCCGCAGCAGCCGTTTCCGGTTATACCGCTGAATCCACGCGAACGGCAGGTTCGCCAGCTGAATCGCAAGCGCAATGACCGCATACCGGATGAGCCACGCCGTCCGGTCGGTGCTCAGCAGACAGAACGTGAGCGACACCCATCCGAGCACACCGATCACATAATGAATCACCTCCGCGCGGCAGGTGATGAACAGAAAACGGTCGAGGTATGCCGTATCCCGCCCGGATTTGAGGTGCCGCTTGTCAAATTCGGGATTAAACTGCGGCAGCCGATCCTTCCATTTTGGCAGACCGATCTTGCGGAAAACCCGCATTTCCCAATCGGAAACCGTGAAAAACCGTCGGTTCGGGTCGAACCACCGCGTCTGCACATCCTTCGGCAGAGCGCACACCGCGCCAGCCGTACCGAAATGCAGTCCGAACCAGAACGCTGTATTCAGCAGGGTAATGAGCAGATCCTTCATACGGTTTGCCTCCCTTCGTACTGCCTCTATCATACCATGATATCGCCGTTTGTTCAACCGAACTGCCTTGACCGACAGGCTTCTGCATGCTACAATAAATGGAGATTCTTCTGTGTTAAATCATAGTAAAGAGGTAGTTTATATGAAAATCGAAACAAAATGCCTGCATGAAGGCTACAAGCCGGAAAACGGCGGTCCGGGCGTCATGCCGATCGTGCAGTCCACCACTTACCGCTTTGACTCGACCGCAAAGATCGCGTCCCTGTTCGATATGCCGACAGAGTGCATCTACTCGCGCTTTGCCAACCCGACCTGCGACGCGGTAGAGAAGAAGATCGCGTCCCTCGAGGGCGGCGTCGGCGCAATGCTGACTTCCTCGGGTCAGGCGGCATCCCTGCTGTCCATCCTCAACCTGTGCTCGGCAGGCGACAGCTTCATCGCGGCTTCCACCATCTACGGCGGCACGATCAACCTGTTCGGCGTAACGCTCAAAAAGCTGGGCATCGAGTGCATCTGGGCGGACGCAGAGGCAAGCGAGGAGGAAGTGCAGAAGCTGTTCAAGCCCAACACCAAGGCTGTGTTCGGTGAGACGCTCGCCAATCCCGCTCTGACCGTGTTCGACATTGAAAAGTGGGCGAACATCGCGCACAAGAACAACGTGCCGCTCATCGTGGACAACACGTTCGCAACGCCGGTGCTGTGCCGACCGATCGAATGGGGCGCGGATATTGTCATCCACTCGACCACCAAGTACATGGACGGCCATGCCGTACAGGGCGGCGGTGTGATCGTAGATGGCGGCAAGTTTGACTGGGCGGCATCGGGCAAGTTCCCGGATTTCACCGAGCCGGACGAAAGCTACCACGGCGTGGTCTACACCCGCGAGTTCGGCGCGATGGCATACATCATCAAGGCGCGTATGCAGCTGATGCGCGACTTCGGCTGCTATCCGGCGGCGCACTCGGCGTTCCTGCTCAACCTCGGTCTGGAGACCCTTCCGGTGCGTATGCGCCAGTACTGTGAGAATGCGCTGACCGTTGCCAAGTTCCTCGAGTCGAGCGACAAGATCGCATCCGTTCGCTATCCGGCACTGCCGGGCAACGAGCACTACGAGCGTGCACAGAAGTACCTGCCGATGGGCACCTCGGGCGTTATGTCCATCGACATCAAGGGCGGCCGCGCTCCGGCGATGAAGTTCATGGACAGCCTCAAGCTGGCGTGCAATGAGGTTCATGTTGCCGACATCCGCACCTGCGTGCTGCATCCGGCGTCCGAAACCCACCGTCAGCTGACCGATGAGCAGCTGGTTGCCGCAGGCATTGAGCCGGGCATGGTTCGCATTTCGGTCGGTCTGGAGAATGTTGAGGACATTATCGCTGACCTCAAGCAGGCACTCGACCAGATTTAATTTACAGCAAAACAGGGTGTGTCAACGGACATGCCCTGTTCTTTTAGGAGGAAACTATGCGTATTCGCTCTATCGAAGCCGCTGACCGCGAATTTTTTATCGACCGCTGCCATGCGTTCTACAAAACGCCTGCCTGCGACCACGAAATCCCGCAGCAGAACGCCGAACGCACGTTTGAGCTGCTCCTGCACGGCACGCCGTATGCGGACTGCCTGATTGCCGAGGACGAGAACGGACAGCCGTGCGCGTACTGCCTGCTGGCGCTCACCTGGTCGAATGAGGCGGGCGGTCTGTGCGTCTGGCTGGAGGAAATCATGGTGGATGACGAGCAGCGCGGCAAGGGCATCGGCAGCAGGATTATTGCCGCGGTGCACGAAAAGTACAACACAGCCGCGCGTTATCGTCTGGAGGTAACGGAAAGCAACGTGCGGGCAAGTGCCCTCTATCACATGCTCGGCTTTGAGGATTTGGAGTACAGGCAGATGATACTGGACACGCCGCCGCTCGGCTAAGCAGATTGTTGGTATTTTTGTCACAAACTTGTTACAAATTACCTCTTGATTTTGTGCACTAAGCGCACTATAATAAAGGCATCAAAAGGAAGGAAGGTGGGTCCGATGGACAGTGAAATTCAGCAGTACGCGGGAGATATCCTTGCACATCCGCGTTTTCAGCAGCTTCGCACGTTCTGTCACCACGGATTGGACAACTCTGTGTATGACCATTCCGTTGCGGTAGCAGAAGCAGCCTGTCAGATCGCCCGCCTGATGCGTCTGTCGGAGAGCGAAACGGCTTCGGTTGTCCGTGCCGCGCTGCTGCATGACTTTTTCGGCTATGACTGGCACGGCGAGCGCTTTCGCCGTTATCTGAGCCATTTTTCCGGCGTGCACCGCATTGCCCACATGCACGGGTTCATTCACGGCCACATCGCAGCCGACCGCGCCAAGCATACCTTCGGTCTGTCCGAGCGGGAGTGCGAAGCCATCGCACGGCATATGTTTCCGCTGGCGGCCATGCCGCGCACAAGAATCGCGTGGATCGTCACCGTGGCGGATAAAGCCGTGGCGTCCAAGGAAATGACCGCCGCTGTCGGCGGCTACGTCTCGCACGCGTACCATAAAATTTTCGCATAAAAAGCACCCGATCTCCATTGTGTCTGTTGGAGATCGGGTTTTTGTTATTCGTAGATGGAGTCGATGATGGATTTCATTTCGTCTACTGATACAGGAGCGGAGATAAGCACTTGATAATTTCCTGTTAAGGCAACGGCATTGATTTGCTGCAAATTATGCATAATATACCATGTTGTATTCTCTTTGACATATTCAAGCACGGGTCGATCATCTTTTTCAATCGTTCCGGTCGATGAATCCGTGACTTTGGAAATCAGCACAAACATTTCAGAATGTTTAGCATTATCCTCATAATTTGTAAAAATGCTGTCTTTACCTAACAGATAATCCTTTGTCATTTTAATGTATGTCTGCTTATATCCATCCGGTAGCCATAATGGAGCCATTTTTGTTTTAATTCTCAATGCTGATAAAGTATCTGCTAAGGTCGCATTTTCGATATTAAACCATTCAGTCATGTGTCCATCGTCCCAAATGGAAGCACTCTTTTCTAAACCAAAACTCGATAAATCCGTATCCGGCAAATCGGCATATTCCGGTAGTGGATCACACTTTTCTGCTGGCTCTAAGGTTTGAGCATACTCTTCTATTGAAGAAGTATTGCTCTCGGGCAACGCAGTATACGTTTCATGGTTATAATCCGGCATATTAGTACGATCATCCCATGAGCCATCTGGATAATAAATGATTTTTCCATCTTCTGATGTAGCAAAATCATCATGGTAAAAGCCGAATGTTTCCGCACCCCACATCGCCGCATAGTCGAACGGATTGTGTCCGGTAGCCAGCGCAAACACGGTTCCTGCGGCGAAAACAGCCGCCGCGACAACAAAAACGCGGTAGCACAGCCGCCGTCCGCGGTGCGGCTTGACGAAAAATTCCCTATGGTCGGCCTTGAACTTTTTGAGCGACGCCTCTGTGTCGATTTCCGGCGCGTCCGTCTGCGTCTGCAAATACTGCTCGAGCGCAGGCAGAGCCACATCACCGTTTTCGCAAACCGCGTCCATCAGCCGGAACAGCTCGTCAATCTGCTTAGAATCCTGCATTGTCGTCACTCCTTTCCATAAGTTCGGCGCAGTGCCGCCGTGCGCGGCTGTACTGGCTGCGGCAGGCGGTCTCGGAAATGCCGAGTTTTTCCGAAATGGTGGAATAGTCCATGTCCTCAGCGAGCCGCAGGGTCAGAATGCGCTGTTCGGACGCGGATAAGCCCTTTGGCAGCATACCGGAAAACGGTATCAGCTCGGGTTCGGCTGCACGCAGAATGTTTTCCTCAAGCGGTGCGGCCGCGTGTCTGCACTGCGCGCGGTATTCGCTGATGGCGTTGTTTTTCAGCACGCGGAACAGCCACTTGACCGGCTGCTCGTGCTCCATCACGCTGTTGATCCTGGCCAGCAGGATGAGAAAGGTGTCGGCCACAATGTCCTCGGCAATATCGCGGCTGCCGACAATGGGCAGAACGGTCTGCACCATCATCGAGTAATATTTTGTATATGATTCCTCGAAAAAGAGGATTTGCTCCTGTGTCAATTTGGTTCCCCCTCGGGTTGGAAATGATACCATTCAATTATACAACGCCTGAGCGGGATTTTCTGTGGCAAATTTTTTGAAAAAAATCCTTAGCGGTTTGTTGTCACAAAACGGCGCTCCCGGTCGTTATAATGGTATCAGGAAAATAGATTGACAGAATATGATTTTTGTTGTATACCATAGGTATGGATAGAAAAAACTGTATTTTATTATGTGGAGGGGCAATTATGACTAAGTTCAAGAAAATCGTAAGCGGCACACTCGCGGGCTGCCTGATGGCGTCCGCTCTGATGATGAGCGCAGGCGCAGCCAATGTGCAGACCACCGTGATTTCCAAGGCGGGGGTGCAGGCTGCAGCGCAGACTTACAGCAATACGGTTGCACTTAACAGTGGCATGGCATCGCAGATTGTGGCGCTGCCGGTGTATAGCGGCTTCAGCGTGTGCGATTTGAAGGTAAATAACAAGGCACAGGGACATGTCACGGTTTCGATTCACGAGGGTTCGCCGACCGGTGCATTAGCGTGCAGCGCGTTCCGCGTGGAAGCCGGAGAGAGCAAGTCGTTCGCAGGCGTTGCGCTGACCGAAGGCGCAAATTATGTGGATATCCACACGGACGGCACATGTAATCTGTCGGGTTCGCTGACGTATGCGTTCGCAACTGCGCCTGCCGCTCAGCAGACCCGCACCGCCGTAAAAATCAATCCGCAGAGCGCGGACATCTATGCAGAGGGCATTCCGGCTGCCTTCCCGAGCGAGGACGGCAAGACGGTTTACACGGCGCTGAGCTACAACGGCTCGACCTACATGCCGCTGCGCACGGTTGGCCGCTGGATGGGCAAAAATATCTCATGGGACAGTGCATCGCGCACGGTATTCCTGTCCGGCACTACGGAAAAGTCCTATCCGTGTGCGGATGATGACGCGTACCACAAGGAAGGCGTGAAATATGTCGGTGCGACCGGCACGGCTACGCTCGATAAGGGCGTGAAGGTGCTCGTTGATGGCAAACAGCAGACCTTCAAGAACCAGAAGGGCCAGACCATCTATCCGCTGTTTTACCGAAACTCCATCTATCTGCCGCTGCGCAACATCGGTGAGCTGACCGGCATGGATGTAACGTGGTACAGCGCCAAGGCAGAGAATGACGTGAACGCCATCTTCCTGCGCATGCCGCTTTCGGACAGCAAGCGCGCCGAAATGGAAACCTACGCGACGAACCTCATGAAGCAGCTGCTCGATATGCGAACGGATACGCAAAAGTTCAAGAATTGCGATTCTGAGGTGAAAAACGGCAGTTATACCGACTATGTGATTGCCGATAAGGCGGCTGCTATGGCGGCTCTGGATTCCATCAAGCGCAAGGCGCAGACCATCCGCAGCGGCATGACCGAGCAGGCCAACCCGATCCGCTACTACAACAGCAGCCTGATGAACGAACTGGATTTTCTCATCAATAACGCGGATACCGTAATGGACCGCGTGAAGAACGGTCGGGTCGTGGTCGGCAGCAGCAATCCGGATACGAGTGTAGTCGATCAGACCGCCGTTATGTTCGGCGCGGATGATACCATGCTTGACTGCGAACGTATGGTTCGCATGCTGCGGCAGAATATGGACAGATTATTCTAACAGGCAAACAAAAGAAGCTGAGACAAAATCTCAGCTTCTTTTTCATGTTATCCGCCGCAGACCGAGCAGGCGGTGTAACCCTGCCGCTTGGCTTCGGAAAGCGACATTGGAATCTGGCTTTTTTTCAAATACCGGCAGCCGGCGCTGTGATATTTGGAGCCGGTGTCCGTGACGTAAACCGTCTCGCTCTGGTCGTTCGAGCTGCTGTAAGCCGCCGGGACGGACGCAGAACTGCCGCCGTTCGACGAACTGCCCGAACTCGAGCCGGACGATGCACCTGCTTTGAGCGTGTCCACCTGATTCTGTAAATCTGCCTTCTGGCTCGTGAGCGTATCCACCTGACTTTGCAGGCCGTTCTTCTCCTCGGTGAGTGAAGCCACCTGCGCTTTCAAACCGTCAATGGTCGGCTGGGATTCGTCCACCTGCGCCTGCAGGTCGGAGACCGAGCCTTCCAGATGGCTTACCTGCGACTGCAGGGAAGCGGTCTCGTTCATCTGCTCCGCCAGATGATGATAATAGGTGTACGATGCACCGCCTAAAATGCAGTTCAGCAGCAGAGAAGCCGCGATTACAAGTGTTTTCAGCGTGTTTTTGTCAAATTTTTTGCCATCCATGGATGTCCTCGCTCCTTTCGGTCCGGTTTCATTGTATTGCCTAAAATCTGGCTGTGTAAATGCGGCAGAGCGAATTGTCGAGAAGTGTCGAACGCAGGACAGTACTTTTGCGGCGATGTTTGTATAATTTTCGTGTCTAACATTGAAAAACAGTCGGGAAGTGTGTATAATGAAACTAACTGAAAGTATCTGAGGATATGCAAAGTTATTTCTCATTTTGGAGCGTAAAAATTTATGGCATATGAAAAAAACAGACGCCGTCCTCCGGTCGAGGATGACGGCACGCTGATCGAGGGGCGCAACGCCGTCCTCGAAACGCTGCGCGCAGGCCGTGCAGTGGATAAGGTGTTTGTGGCCGAAGGCGCACACATCGGTGATGTGGCGGCAGAAGCGCGCAGGCATCGCGTTCCGGTCGTCACCTGCGACCGGCGCAAGCTGGACGGCATGAGCCCGACCGGCAACCATCAGGGCGTTATCGCACAGGCGGCGGTACAGGAGTACGTCTCGCTCGACGATATTTTCCGCGTCGCCGAGGAGCGCAGTGAGGTGCCGCTCATCGTTGTCTGCGACGGCATCGAGGACCCGCATAATCTGGGTGCCATCATCCGTTCGGCAGAGACCGCAGGCGCACACGGCGTTATCATCCCGAAACGCAGAGCTGTCGGTCTGACCGCGGCTGTCGCTCGTTCGGCGGCGGGCGCACTCGCGTATGTCGGCGTACACAAGGCAAACAACCTTGCGTCCACGCTCGATGAACTCAAGGAACGCGGTGTATGGCTGTTCGGTGCAGAGGCTGACGGTACGGTCGGCCTGTATGACGCACCGTTTGACCGCCCGACCGCCATTATCATCGGCTCGGAAGGACAGGGGCTCAGCCGCCTGACCCGCGACAAGTGCGACTACATCGTCAGCATCCCGATGAGAGGCCGTGTCAATTCGCTGAACGCATCCAACGCGGCGGCTGTGCTGCTGTTTGAGGCGCTTCGCCGACGCACGCAGGGCAATTAAGGGGGAAGTGAACATGGATAGAAAAGACGATATGGATCTGGAATCGCTGAAAAATATGCTCAGCGACGTACCGGATACCGATGAATTTGATCTGGATTCCATCATCGCCGAGGTGTCCGGTCAGGCGCCCGCAAAGGCGGCAGAGCCAATGCCTAAGGCAGCGGCAGAGCCGGAAAAGCCGGTCGAGCCGCAGCCCGCACCGGCGGCAGAGACCAAGGCAGAGGAGCCGCAGACGGCTCCCAGAAATAAGAAGGATAAAACGGCAAAGAAGGCTGCAGAGACCGCAGCCGCCGCCGCCGAACACGAGTCTGTTGAAGAAGCGCGCGAAGCGCGCATCGCGGCGCGCGAGCAGAAAATGGAAGAGCGTGAGCGCAGGACCGCGCAGAAGATCGCAGAGCGGCAGGCACGCCGCGAGGCCAAGCTGGCAGAAAAGGAAGCTGCCGAGAAGGCCGCCGAGCAGCAGGAGATCGTGGAAGAAGCTGCTGCCGAGGAAGCAAGCCGCAAGGCAAGCATCTCGCGCAAGCAGGCAAGAGCGGCACGCATTGCCGCCGATCAGGCCGAGGAAGAGGAAGATATCAAGCTGGTCGATCCCGAGACGGCTATGCACGCGGCACGCCGCCGTTCGGGCATTCTGTCGTTCCGGTCGCTGCTGGTGCTGATCCTTGCCGCAGCTGCCGCGTATCTCAGCTTTGCACCGAGCTTTGAGGCACTGCCGCT
>NZ_CDRQNY010000040.1:0-12069 GCF_977037065.1 Butyricicoccus sp.
GGAACTCCCGGTACAGCCATGTTGGCGACCTGTGACAGCAATCTTGACGAAAACCCCCAGGTCGTTGCAGCCAACTTCGGCAGCGGGGATGACCGATTTGTCATCGGTTGGCACAGTGTCCGAGACGGCAGCAGCGATATTCAGCTGTTGGCTGTGGACGGCAGCGGCACCATGTCCAACAGTTTCCCCGGCTCTCTGTCTGCCCTGACCAGCAGCGGCAACGCCGTCGTGGGCGGAGACTTCCGCTTCGCTTCCCTCAGCGGGGATCATCGCAGCCGCAATGATCTTACCATCGTCTGGAATGAGACTGTCAATGGTGCCGACGGCGCGGTAGATCACGGCATTTTGAAGGCGGCCAAGCTGCGCTATGCCGCAAAAAATACCTACACGCTCTCCGCACCATTGGAACTGGCAGAACTGCCGGATCGCACGCTGGCTGACCACTTTGATGCCTATGTCAGCGGCCCCAATCAGGTGCAGGCCGCCATTCAGGCCACCTTCTATGACGATGAAAACCCGCAGGTAATCGGCAACGTGACCGTTCCGGGTGAGAAAACGATCCTCTATACCGCTACCTCTGATTTTATCACTGATGCGGTTGCAGTGGAACAGATCGGTGTAGATTATGCAACGCTGGCGCTGAACAGCCTGACACCCATTCGCTTTACCATCCGCAACACCGGGCTGAACGATGTGACAAGCCTAACGGTCAGCCTTGGCGGCGGGGAAACCGCCACCCTTACGGAAAAACTGCTGCCCAATGAAAGCACCACCCTTACCGTCTGGCACCATGTGAAGGACCGCGTGACCGACCCGAGCTATACCATCACCGCCGACGCCGGCATCAACGAAACAGGCACAGTGTATCTGGATTATCCCGACATTGGCATCTCGCAAATGGAAGTGATTGCGGAGAGTGCCGGCAAGCGCACGGTGCGCATGACCCTCTATAATTCCTCTGCCGCCACGCTGGCCGACGGAAAGAACCGCAAGGTGAAGATTGCGTTCTATGCGGATGATCTGCATACCAAACATGCAGAGGTAGCCTGCGCCACAAACGGCGTATCGATTCGCGATAATGAAATCACCATTTCCGAAAACAGCGCCCTCGCCCGCATCGATCAGGGAACCTTTACACTGGACCTGACCTATAATCTGGGCAAGTATATGAACTCCATTGGCAAAACCGAGATCCCCAATGTGGGTACCTATCTGTACGCCGAGGCGTGGGCGGAAGGCAAGATCGGTGGAACGGGAAGCAATCAGCGCCTGCCGGAGTATGACGGCAGTGACAGTGAGGCCAGCGTCCATATGACCGGCGCACTGGCCCGCACCGGAGAGAAGCTGACGATGGATGTGACACAGGGGAACGACGGCAACGGTCGCAGCACCGCCGCCATTACCCTGCGCAACAACTGCCTGCAGTCTCAGAATAGCGCAGAACTGGTGGCCACGCTGCTGGATGCTGCCGGGACTGTTCTGGAAACGAAAAAGACCAGTATTGGCGGTGCCATCTCCGGGGAAACCTTCCGGACGGAAACCGTCACCTTCTCCCGGCTTGGCACCCGCGTAGTGGTGCGAGCCGCAGTGCCCGGTAATGACCTTCTGACCTTTGAAGGTCTGGCAGTGGGGCTCGGCGATTTTACCGCCAACGGAACGAACTATACCTATACGCTGCAAAATGATAGCGGAGCAACATCTACGCTAGTCACAGCGGTGTCTGGAAATGGCGAGCCCGTGAGCATCAACGGACAGGCTCTGTCCACCGGCGGCAGCGCAACCGTGGCCATCCCCAACAGCGGCACAACCGACATTGTCGTGGGAATCGGTGCTAAAACTTACACGCTGACGATTCTGCGCAATAGCGGCACAGGCGGCAATCAAGGCGGTGGCGGCAGCGGCTACAGCTACTACACCATCAAGGCAACCGCCGGGGCTGGCGGCTCCATTTCTCCCTCCGGCAATGTCAGCGTCCGTGAGGGCCGGGATCGGACCTTCACCATCACCCCAGACAAGGGTTATGCCGTCTCCAATGTCAAGATCGACGGCAAGAGCATTGGTGCGATGAAGTCCTACACCTTTGAGAATGTCCGCAGAAACCATGCCATCGAGGCCATCTTTATGAAAGCCAACGGCAACCCCCAGACCGGCGTGTTTGTGGATGTAGCCACCGGCAGCTATTATGAGGATGCTGTGGATTGGGCAGTGGAGAACGGCATTACCAAGGGAACCGATGATACCCATTTCTCCCCGGACGGCATCTGCACCCGTGCGCAGGCTGTGACCTTCCTGTGGCGTGCCGCTGGAAGCCCCGCCTCTAAAACCAGCACCATGCCCTTCACCGACGTTCCTGTGGGCAGCTACTACTACGATGCTGTGCTGTGGGCGGTAGAAAACGGCATCACCAAGGGCACCAGCGATACCACGTTCAGCCCGAACATGACCTGCACCCGCGCCCAGATCGTCGCGTTTCTGTGGCGTTCCGAGAAGTCCCCGGCAGCGGGTACAGCCAATCCCTTTGCCGATGTGAAGTCCACCGCCTACTACGCCGACGCGGTACTGTGGGCGGTCAAGGAGAACATCACCAAGGGAACCACCAACACCACATTCAACCCCAATGCGGATTGCACCAGAGCGCAGATCGTGACCTTCCTGTATCGCGCCTATCAGGGCAAATAAGGGGCATCAGCCTATATAATGCAAAGCGAGGCCACCGGAAATTATCCGGTGGCCTTGCGCTCTGCTCATGAACGGTATTTGGTTGATGTCCCTCTGCGGGGGTGCTTTTACATGCCCTGCTTCTTTGCTCCGGGCCGCACCAGAGACACCCGAATCCTGTTCCGCGTTTTCTCGTCGATCAGTCCTGCCGCATACGCCTGCTCGTTGAAATAGCTGAGCCAGATCTCCTCTGCAGCCTGTTTTTTGGCCTGCTCCATACCCTGCATGAAAACTCTCCTCTCTGAGCTTTCTGCTATAATATATATTTACCGAAACTCTCATTTCAGTTTTCCACGCAGACAGATTTTTATGCAATCTTAATCTATCAAATGCAAACAAAAGGAGGGTATCCGATTGGATATTCTCCTTTTATAGCTGCTTATACAGCATTTAAATAATGCGGATGAGACCGCTTTCCTTGTCGTAAGTCAGCTTCGTGCCATACGGCGCGCTGTATGCCGTCATGTGTTCAGCAATCTGCTCAGCTACCTCGGCGGATGCGATCTTCGGCAGACCGCGCTCCAGCACACGCTCGTTCTCCATGGTCAGATCAATCGGGATAAGACCATACGTTACGCTGCCGTCCTCATCACGGTCGATCTGCAGCAGGCAATTCTCCGAGAAGCGGCGCTCGGCGTTGAAGCCGATGAAATTGCCGTTTTTGTCCTTGGCACGGTTGCTGTGCAGATCGGGCGGACGGCTGTCCGCGCCGTAGCCGTATGCCTCGTACATTTCCGGTGCAATGATTGACTCGCCCGCCTCGAACGCCATCAGCAGGCTGCCGAGATTGTAGAAAATTGGCTTACCGTGGTAAATCTCCACGCCGCGCAGGAAGTGTGCACCGTGACCGACCACAACATCCGCACCGGCGTCGATCGCGTCGTGTACAATCTTCTCGATAAACTCAGGCAGCCGAGAGGAATACCAGTTCTCGTTCACACCCTCGTGGGTGTGCAGGCTGAAAACGGTCAGGCCGGAGCGCTTAGACGCATCCGTAACGCTCTTGAGTACCTCTTCCGGTTGACGAACATGCACACATGTGCCTTTTCGCCGCGCTCGATATTCAGGCAGCCCTCAAACAGCGAACCAAAGCGGAACGCATCGCTGCTCTGCGGCGGATAGGTTTCCACGCGGCATCCCTTGTCCATGCTCTCGCGCGTGCCGAGCGCAATGTCGATCTGGTGCAGCTGCTCGAACAGCTCGTCCGGCAGGACGTAGGCGCGCCCCCAACGCAGCGGGTTGGAGCCGGGACGCGGCACGACACCGGCGCCGCTGTCACTCGCGGCAAAGACCTCGGAGCGGGTCGAGCCGGCAGCGACCAGACCGATGCGGCCGGTCGGCGTATCGAGGAATTTTGTCAGGCGCGCCTCGCGCAGGCTGCGGCCTATGCCGCACGCGATCAGATCGTGCACCTCGACGGCGTTCATCGTATCGAGCACGCCCTGCGGGCCGTAGTCGCCCGTGTGGTTGTTGACAAAGCCGACCATTTTCAGGTTGAGGTCAGCAAACTCAGAGAGCGTCGCCGGACGCACCGAGGTCATATAGCCGCGCCCGCAGGCAGGCGGCGTAGTCGGCTCGGGTGTGCAGAACTCTGCGTTGACGAAGCCGCCATCCGCACTCTGCAGACGCTCTATGAGCGTTTTATCCAGTCTTTTTGCCAGATTGCGGCTGGAAAACAGCGCATCACCGCAAACAATAAATCGCATTATTATCTTCCTTTCATCGTGCCGACATGTGCGCGAGGAACTGCTTTGTGCCCTCCTCGCGGGTGTGTTCAAAAACTTCTTCCGGCGTGCCCTGCTCGAGAATATTGCCCGCCGCGAAGTACGCCACGCGGTCGGATACATCACGGGCGAAACTCATCTCGTGGGTGACGATAATCATGGTCAGGCCCTGCTCCGCAATCGAGCGGATAACATCCAGCACGCCGCCGACCATCTCGGGGTCGAGCGCGTAGGTCGGCTCGTCAAGCAGCATGACCTTGGGATTCAGCGCCAGCGCACGCGCGATGCCGACGCGCTGCCGCTGTCCGCCGGAGAGCTGGTGCGGATAGTAGTTCATGCGGTCCGCCAGACCGACCCGGCGCAGCTGTTCCTCGGCAATCTCCTTCGCCTCTGCGGCAGAGCGGCCGCGCACGACTGTCAGACCCTCCATGACGTTTTCGAGTGCAGGAACGTGGACTTGCCGCTGCCCGATGCGCCGATGATGGAAACAACCTCACCGGTTTCCACCGTCAGGTCAACGCCGCGCAGAACGTGGTTGCTGCCGAACGATTTTTCGATCTTCTCCATTTTAATCATTCTGCTGCACCTCCCTGTCCAGAATGTTGAAGCGCTTTTCCAGCTTGTGTACAATAAACTCGATGATAATGCACATCGGCCAGTACAGCAGCGCCAGACCGATATAAACCTCAAAGCAGCGCATATTGTTGCCCGCAACGACCTTTGCCTTGCCCATCATATCCATCACGCCAATGGTAAACGCCAGCGAGGTGGACTTGAGCAGGCTGATGAGGCTGTTGCCCAGGTTCGGGATGGCAACGATCATTGCCTGCGGCAGAATGACGCGGCGCATGGTCTGACCGCCGGTCATGCCGATCGACCACGCCGCCTCGATGTCCTTGCGGTCCACCGACAGGATTGCCGCGCGGATGGATTCTGCCATATACGCCGCTTCGTTGAGCGAAAACGCAACGAATACGAACAGCATGCTCGGAATATCGTTGATGCTGAACTCCCAGCCGAACTTATAGTTGAGGATATTCAACATAACGGGGATGCCGTAGTACGACAGAAACAGCTGCACGAGCAGCGGCGTGCCGCGCATGAACGAGCTGTACAGCGTGGAAAGCTGACTCAGCACGGGGATCTTCTTGATGCAGATGGCTTGAATAGATTCTTAATATTATCACCTTTTAATGCAGAATTGCCCCTGCGAGCTGCTTTCACCTGTCAGGGGGGCTTCTGTGCTGTTTTATCTTTATTGCTTTGCAACTCAGTCCTGCGGAACATAGTCCTCACCGAAATACTTCTCGCTCAGCTTGGACAGCGTACCGTCCTCCTTGATAGCAGCCAGGGCCTTGTCCATCTTGTCGCACAGTTCGGTCTCGTCCTGACGGTACAGAATCCATGCCTCCGGGATCTCGATCTCGTCTGCGTTCGGAATCTCGTAGGTGTTGAACTCGTAGCCGTATTCCTCGGTTACGTTGGTAACGCAGGTCTGGTTGTAGATGCACGCATCGTAACGTCCGTTGTACAGGTCAATGCGTGCTGCAGAAGCGTCTGCATCGGTGTACTGGATGTCAATCGGGTTATCGGCGTGCTCCTTATTGTAGCTCTCCATGAACTGCGCGTTCGCACGGCCTGCGCCTGCCGGAACCTTCTTGCCGCCGAGATTGCCGTTGTCGTCAACGTAGTTGTACGGCTTCGGGGTGCCCGGCACCGCAACGGTAACGGTCTCCGCGCTGCTCGTATTTGCTGCGGTGTCCTGCTGGGTGTCGGCCTCAGCAGATGCGTTTGCACTGCCGCCGCAGGCTGTCAGCGCGGTAACAAGCATCGCTGCAGAAAAAACACCCGCTGCCGCTCTCTTCCATACGCTCTTGTTCATGAAAAAACCTCCTGTTTTGACCTCTCCTCTTTTTTCACTAAGAGAAGTTTCATTTGCAATTTATTTCGTGCTAACGGTATACCGCTTAATTCATACTGTGTTAATAGGATTATGGTGTATTTGTATTTCAGACTCGACAAAATCCTGCTGCAATATACGCTGCAGATTAAACAAATTGCACTTATTGGTCAGCCGAACATAGCATAACGATAATACATAATATTTCCATCGCGAAGCGATTGCACGGCAGACCGTGTTATGATATACTAATCATGATACAACGAACTTTTGAGGTGCAGCATTATGGACATCTTTACAATACGGCAGCTGCTGCGCACAACACGGCTCAGCGACATCCCGCTCCGTGTAACCTTTTACGCGCGCGTTTCGACCGACAGCGATGAACAGCTCAACTCCCTCGACAACCAGATCGGCTATTACCGCGACTATATCACCCGCAATCCGGCCTGGACGTTCATCGACGGCTATATCGACGAAGGTCTGTCCGGCATGACGACCCGCAAGCGCGACAACTTCCAGCGCATGGTGCAGGACGCAAAGGATGACAAATTCGACCTTATTCTCACCAAGGAGATCACCCGATTTGCCCGCAACACGCTCGACAGCATCCGCTACACGCGTGAGCTGCTTTCCGCCGGCGTCGGCGTTTTTTTCCAGAACGACAACATCAACACGTTCGACGAGGACTCTGAGCTGCGCCTCACCATCATGTCCGGCATCGCGCAGGATGAATTGCGTAAGCTGTCGAGCCGCGTCAAATTCGGCCATCAGCAGGCAATCAAAAACAACGTTGTCCTCGGCAACAGCCGTATTTTCGGCTACCGAAAGGACAGCAAGCGCCTTGTCATTGACGAAACCGAAGCACCCATGGTGCGCGAGTTGTTTACACTATACGCCACCGACCATTACAGCATGAAACAGATCGAAAACCTGTTCTGGGAAAAGGGCTACCGCAACCACAACGGCAAAAAAATCGCGCACACCACCATGTCCGGCATGATTTCCAATCCCAAGTACAAGGGTTATTACGTCGGCAACAAGGTTCGCATCGTGGATATGTTCACCAAAAAGCAGAAATTTCTACCGCCCGAGGAGTGGGTGATGTTCAAGGACGAGAGCGGCGAAATCGTGCCTGCTATCGTATCAGAGGAACTGTGGGACGCGGCAAACGCTGTCCTCACCCGCCGCAGCAAGGATGTCAAGCGCAGACAGAACCTTTGCAATCACGATAATCTGCTGACCGGCAAACTGTTCTGCACGCACTGCGGCGCGGCCTACTATCGACGCGATGCCAAAGACCGGAAAGGCAACGTCAACAGCAAGTGGGTCTGCTCGGGCAAGATCAAAAACGGCAAGGACTCCTGCCCTTCCCTGCCGCTGTACGAGCAGGAGCTCAAGCCGGTTTTGATGGATGTATTCAAGGAAGCGGACGTCAACGCCGATGAACTCATTGAACGCTATATTTCCATGTACCGTTCGCTCTGTCAGGACGATACCGGTCTTGCACAGGAGATTGACACACAGCGCACCAGGCGCGACCTTGCCGAAAAGAAAAAGAGCAAGCTGCTCGAGTACAATGTCACCGGACAGATCACGGACGCGGATTTTCTCAAAATGAACCGCCAGTGTGACGAGGAGATAGAGCAGTGCAGCCGCAGTCTCGCTGAGCTTGAGGAGCAGCAGAACTCCCGCGCCGACCTGAACGCACACATCGCGGAGATCCGCCGCGTGCTGCAGGCCGCCCGCGACGATGCGGTGAACGGACTCATCAACCGCGATTTCGTGCAAAAATATATCGACCGCATCTTTGTAACGATCGATAATGATAAAATTCAGCTGCAAATCAAACTTTTCACCAGTGAAAGCACCATGCGGTATCTGGAAAAGCTCGAACGTCGTTCGGGACACACATTCAAGAAGATGATCGAATCCTACGAGCAGAATATGGCAAACCAGGGCTAAACGCTTCTCTTTCCTGCGAAAAAAGGGACACAGAATCATTCCGTGTCCCTTTACTTATGCTTTCTCTGCCTGTCTGCGGAACAGCTCATCAAGTGTTCTGCCGCACTTGTCTTTCCATTTCATCCAGCCGTTCGCGCTTGCGCCCAAAACGAAACAGGCCGCCGCACTGGGCGAGGAAAAACGACATGGATTTGCTCAGATAATGCTTGTTATCCTGATAAACAATATCGTTTTCCGATACAAGTCAATTTCTATCCATCCGAACAGTGCAAAGCCGCCGCTTCACAGGGAAACGGCGGCTTTTTACTCTTGCTCAGGACTCTCTCCAGTCCGTGAAAATACGCTCTGCATCAGACGCGCTTGCGCACGCGAGCAGCTTGTCAGCCAGTTCCCTGCATTTGTCGTAGGAGTGCTTTGCAAGGTCTGCCTTTGCTGCCAGCATTGCGGATGCCGACATGGACAGATTGGTCACGCCGAGACCGCACAGCACCGGCGCCATGCCGGCCGTGCCTGCCATCTCGCCGCATACGCCGACTTCGATACCGTTCTCGTTCGCTGCTTTGGCCGTCATGGCGATCAGGCGCAGCACGCCCGGATGAAGCGGACGGTACAGGTAGGAAATCTTCTCGTTGATGCGATCCACCGCGCAGGAATACTGAATCAGGTCATTCGTGCCGATCGAGAAGAAGTCAACCTCCTTCGCCAGTACATCCGCGCAGACAGCCGCCACCGGAATCTCGACCATAATGCCTACCTTGACGTTCGGGTTGAAGGGTACACCTTCCGCGGTCAGCATGTCCTTCGCCTGCTCGAGCACCTGCTTTGCATCACGCACCTCATCCACCGACGAAATCATCGGGAACATAATGCGCAGATCGCCGTACTGCGCGGCACGCAGCAGCGCGCGAAGCTGAATCAGGAACAGCTCCGGCTGATTCAAGCAAATGCGGATCGCGCGGTAGCCGAGGAACGGATTCTGTTCCTGCTCCAGCGCCAGTGCGGGCACTTCCTTGTCGCCGCCGATGTCCAGCGTGCGGATGATAACCGGCTTGCCCTGCATGATCTCACACGCCTTCTTGTAGGCGGCGAACTGCTCTTCCTCGCTCGGCAGGTCGGTACGATCCATGAACAGGAACTCCGAGCGGAACAGGCCGACGCCTTCACCGCCAAGCTCCGCTACGCGGACTGCGTCATCCGGCGTACCGATGTTGCCCTCGATAATGACACGGCGGCCGTCCGAGGTCGCGCCCTCCTTATCCTTGTACTGCGCGAGCATGGCACGATGCGCCGCATCTGCCTTCTGGCGCTCCGCAAAGTCGGCAAGCGTCTGCTCATCCGGCTGCGCGACTACTTCACCTGCCGCGCCGTCGATCAGCAACAGGTCGCCGTCCGCGATCTCGTCCGCCTTTTCGCCGGCACCGACAATCGCCGGAATACCCATCGAACGCGCCATGATCGCCGAATGGCTCGTGCGGCCGCCGATCTTCGTGATAAAACCGGCAACCGGCTTGCCGCCGATCTTCGCCGTGTCGGACGGTGTAAGGTCGTTCGCAACAATAATGCACGGCTCAGTGATCGTGTCAATCGCGTTGTCCGCAATGCCCTTCAGATTCTTAATGACCCGCTGAGAAATATCACCGATGTCTGCTGCACGCGCCTGCATATATTCGTCGTCGAGCGCGCGGAACATCGCCTGAAAGTTCTCGCAGTTGACAAAGCACGCGTACTCCGCGCAAACCTTCTCATCCGTTACAATGTTTGTCATACCCTCGACAAAATCAGGGTCGTCGAGCATCATCAGATGCGCATCAAAAATTTCCGCTTCAGCCGCACCGATATTCTTTTCCGCATCGTCACGCAGCACTTCGATCTGCTGCTTGGCTTTTTCCACTGCGTCGAGAACGCGCTTGCATTCGGCTTCCGCATCGGCAACGGTCTCCTTAACGACCGAAAGATCTTCTTCCTTGATAACGAGAGCCTTTGCCTTCGCCAGACCCTCCGAAACGCCGATAGCCTTGAATTTAACCATGGGGTTTTCCTCCGTTTTTACGATTGTATTTTTATACAAATTTCGCAACCAAACCTATATTATATTGTACAACATCCCTATACTTTCGTCAAGCAAATAAAGTTTTTTCTGCAAATCGACATTTATTTTTGGAAAACGAGTGCCGTACTTGAGATTTGTCTGCTATAATAGAGGCATTCCACACTACTTCTACTGGAGGAAGGATAATTATGGCTAATCGCTGCACTCGTATTCCCGAGATCATGTTTCCGCGTGAAGGCGTGGACCTGTCCAAGTGGGCAGTCATCGCCTGCGACCAGTACACTTCTCAGCCGGACTACTGGGCCGAGACTGATAAGACCGTCGGTGACGCACCCTCTACCCTGCGTCTGACCCTGCCGGAGGTTTATCTGGAGGACGCGGACGTTGCTGCCCGCACGGAGAAAATCCATCAGACCATGCAGCAGTATGTGCAGGACGGTACGCTGCGCACCCTGCCCGCCGGCGTCGTTCTGACCGAGCGCTGGTCCGGCGGCTCCTGCCCGCGCCGCGGCATCGTGCTGTCGGTCGATCTGGAAGCGTATGAATACACGCCCGGTTCCGCATCCCTCATCCGCCCGACCGAAAAGACGGTTGTCGAGCGTATTCCGCCCCGTCTCAAGGTTCGTCAGGGCGCGTGCCTGGAGCTGCCGCACATTATGATCCTGATCGACGATCCCGACCGTCAGATCATCGAGCCGCTGTTCGAGCAGACCGCCTCTTATGACAAGCTGTACGATACCGACCTGATGCAGAACGGCGGCCATATCACCGGCTGGTTCCTGCCGAACGGTCCGGAGACCGAGGTCATCGAGGCCAAGCTCGAAGCACTCTGCGACCGCGAGACCTTCAACAGGAAGTACGGCTGCACGGATGCACAGGCGCTGCTGCCGTATGCAGTAGGCGACGGCAACCACTCCATGGCCACCGCAAAGGCGTACTGGGAAGAGGTCAAGAAGGGCCTGACTGCCGAGGAGCAGGAGAACCATCCGGCACGTTTTGCACTCGTTGAGGTTGTCAACATCCATGACGAGAGCCTGATCATCGAGCCGATCCACCGTGCTCTGTTCGGCGTAGACGCAGATGAACTGCTCAGCGCGCTGACCGACTTCTACAACGGCGAGGGCTGCAAGGCTTACGTTGCTGACGAGGCTCCCAAGAGTGAAAACGCGCACTTCTTCCCGTTCTGCTCGGCGAACAAGTCGGGCGTGTTCGTTGTCGAGAACCCGAAGTGGGCCATTCCGGTCGCTACCATCCAGACCGGTCTGGACGCTTATCTTGAGACCCACACCTCTGCGAAGATCGACTACATCCACGGCACGGACGTTGTTGTTTCGCTGGCTGAAAAGCCGGGCAACCTCGGCTTCATCCTGCCGGACATCGCTAAGAACGACCTGTTCCGCGGCGTTGTTTTCGACGGCGTTCTGCCGCGCAAGACCTTCTCCATGGGTGAGGCGCACGAGAAGCGCTACTACATGGAGGCCAAGACCATCGTAAAGTAAAGGCAACACCGCACAATTAACGCGGCGGCTCCTTGTGCAGGCTCCGGTCGCACTGCCGCGGTGCTTTGCGGAAATTTTATGTCCTAACTTTGGCTTCGGTTCCTTGCGCGAGTTCCGTCCGCGCTGCCGAAGTTTCACGGTAATACATCAAGTATTACCGCAAAACTGTGCCTCGTCAGTACGCAAAATTTACTCGCAAATCACTCTTGTTCA
>NZ_CDRQNY010000041.1:0-11430 GCF_977037065.1 Butyricicoccus sp.
GTCAGGAGTGGAAGTGCAGTAATGTATGGAGCGGACTGATACTAATAGGCCGAGGGCTTGACCTTAAATGTTAGGTAACCTCGAAAGATAGCTTGCGAGTAGGATTGTTCAGTTTTGAGGGTGTAAAGAATTAAATTACACTTTCAGATTGTGAATGAGAAAGTAAAGCACACGAAGTGTGCAGGTAAAGTTTTCTTTGCATACTTTCTTGTACACAAGAAAGTATGCACCATTAGCTCAGTTGGTAGAGCAACTGACTCTTAATCAGTGGGTCCACGGTTCGAGCCCGTGATGGTGTACCAGATTCGGTGCGCTGTGGGTTCGTAACAAAATCCACAGCGAAACCGAGATACCGGAAGTCTAACTGTTATGGCCCGTTGGTCAAGCGGCTAAGACGGCGGCCTCTCACGCCGCAAACGGGAGTTCGATTCTCCCACGGGTCACCAATCTTTTATAACAGTGCTGACGGTATAACAAAGTAGCAAACATAGTAATATGTTTCTAAATAAGGTTTCTTTTGAACAAGAGCGCGTAAGCGCAGGTAAAGTTTTCTTTGCTTACTTTCTTGTTCACAAGAAAGTAAGTGCGTGATTATTGTGACGAGGGTACACCTGTTCCCATTCCGAACACAGTAGTTAAGCTCGTTTACGGTGACAATACTTGGCTGGTGACGGCCCGGGAAGATAACTCATCGCGCACACCGAACACCGACTCGAAAGAGTCGGTGTTTTGTTTTCGTTAAGAAGTCCTTGTTCACTGGAATTCACCTCTCCTTATATGATATAATAGTCCAAATTGTATTTTATCGCGAAGCAGGGGGTCGAGAATGAACAAAATTTTGAAAGAAAAAATCAGCGAGTCGGTGTCGTCTGTCCTGCCGATCACGATCATTGTACTGCTGCTCAGCGTGACGATCACACCGATGCCGGTCGGCACGATGGTGCTGTTTTTAACCGGTGCGGCGCTGCTCATCGTCGGCATGGCATTGTTTTCACTCGGCACGGACGTATCTATGACGCCTATGGGCGAGGGCATCGGCGCACAGCTGCCGCGCACGAAAAATCTGTTCATCGTGATACTCATTACGCTCATCATCGGCATACTCATCACGATCGCGGAGCCGGATCTGCAGGTGCTGGCCGGTCAGGTGCCGTCCATTCCGAACAATGTGCTGATCTGGACGGTCGCGGTCGGTGTCGGTCTGTTTTTCGTGTTGGCTATGCTGCGTACGCTGTTTAAGATTCGTCTGTCGCTGCTGCTCATTGTGTTTTACGCGGTGGTGTTTATCCTGTCGGCTTTCGTGCCGAACGAGTTTGTTTCTGTGGCGTTTGACTCGGGCGGTGTGACCACCGGACCGGTCACCGTACCGTTCATCATGGCGCTCGGTGTCGGTTTAGCTTCCATCCGAGGCGATAGCGGCGCACAGGAGGACAGCTTTGGTCTGGTTGCGCTGTGCAGCATTGGGCCGGTGCTGGCGGTGCTGCTGCTTGGCATTTTCTATCCGACAAACGGCGCAGGCTACACGGCAGTGACCGTGCCGGACGTGGAGGACACTCGTCAGGCAGCGCACACATTTGTGGTGGAGCTGCCCGCGTACATACACGAGGTGTTGTCCGCACTGGTACCAATCATTCTGTTCTGCGCGGTGTTTCAGCTGATTTTCCGTAGATTCCATGCCATGCAGCTTAGAAAAATCGGCGTGGGTTTTGTGTACACATTTACCGGTCTGTCGCTGTTTTTGACCGGTGTAAACGTCGGATTTATGCCCGTGGGCCATTATCTCGGACAGCAGCTGGCGCTGAGCGGACATGAATGGGTGCTGGTGCCGCTCGGCATGCTCATCGGCTATTTTCTGGTAACTGCGGAGCCGGCTGTGCATGTGCTCAACCGGCAGGTCGAGTCCATCACAAACGGCGGTATCTCGCAGAGAGCGATGATGCTCAGCCTGTCCATCGGCGTGGCCTGCTCGGTCGGCATGGCTATGCTGCGCGTATTGACAGGCATTTCAATCTATTATATACTGGTGCCGGGCTATCTGGCCGCACTGGGACTGACTTTCTGTGTGCCGAAAATTTTCACCGGCATCGCATTTGACTCGGGCGGCGTTGCGTCCGGTCCGATGACGACCACATTCTTGCTGCCGTTTGCCATGGGCGCGTGTGAAGCGCTCGGCGGCAACGTGATGACGGACGCCTTTGGTATTGTAGCCATGGTAGCCATGACTCCGCTGCTTACCATTCAGGTGCTGGGTCTCATCTATAAAAAGAAACAGAACAGCGAGGATGCGTCCGATGTTTCCGCAGAGGATGAGGACAGTATCATCGTTTTGGAGGGAGCAGAGCATGAGTGAAAACCGACCGCAGATGACGGTGCAGAGCGCGGTAGAGGTCGTGGCGGCCGTTGTTGACGTGGAGCAGGGCGAAAAGGTGCTGCGTATCTATCGTGAGGAACAGGCGCCGGTGGACTTTGTGTGCATGGCACACGGCACGGCGCGCACGGAAATGCTCGACCTGCTCGGTATCGGTGAAACGGCAAAGGCCATTGTGATGTGCATGGTCAGCCGTCAGACCGGCGTTCGCCTGCTCAAAAGGCTCGGACGTGAGCTGGAAATGCGGTATCCCGGACGCGGAATCGCGTTTACCATTCCGATTACAGGCATTGGTCTGCGGTGGCACAAGCTGCTGACCGCTGCAGATGAGGAGCAAAAGGAGGTCAGCAGGATGCACGAGACAGAGAAGAACGACGGTTTTGATGTTGTAGCAGTTGTGATGGAGCGCGGCTATACCAACGTGGCGATGGATGCGGCGCGAAAGGCCGGTGCGCGCGGCGGCACGGTCATTTCCGCGCGCGGCATTGCGGAAAATGAGGTCAAGCGGTTTTTCGGTATTGAAATTCAGGCCGAAAAGGAAATCGTGTTCCTCGTGGTGCGAAGCAACGAGAAACAGCAGGTTATGACGGCGCTGATGCAGGCGGTCGGAATGAAGACCCGCAGTCATGGCATTGTGCTGTCAATGCCGCTTTCGGCAGCCATCGGACTGGCGGATTGATAATGGAAAATGGAGAATGGAAAATAAGCGTCTGACGTTTGCTTTCTGTTCTCCGTTTTTTATTGTGTTATTTGGCGGGAAACGGCGGGACACCATCTCGCTCTGCACAATTTATCCCGCAGGGGAGCACAGCGTGCACTCGTAACACAAAAGAGAGGAACGCACCCTTCAATTTCCAATTTCCATCTTCACTCTGATAAAATAGTATGATATAATGAGGGCAGTAATTTTCACAGGGAGAACCCCTGACAGGAGTAGATAACCATGATAAATGAGCACATGATGGATTTAGGCAGCCGCCGTTCGACAATCCGCGAGCTGTTCGAGTACGGCAACAGCCGTGCGGCGATCGTTGGCCGCGAGAACGTATTCGATTTCTCGATCGGCAACCCGAACGTACCCGCCCCGGAGGCAGTTCGTCAGGCGATTTACGTCGAGGCGGCAGGTGATCCGGTTGCGCTGCACGGCTATACCTCGGCACAGGGGGCCGCAGATGTGCGAGGCGCACTGGCGGACAGCCTTAACAAGCGTTTCGGCACGGACTACACCGGCGACAGCCTGTACCTGACTGCAGGTGCGGCAGCCGCACTCTCTTGTGCGTTCAAGGCGATCGTCTGCGAGGGTGACGAGATTATTGTGTTTGCGCCGTATTTCCCGGAATATAAAATGTTCATCGAAAGCGGTGCCGGTGCCAAGTGCGTCATTGTGCCGCCGTCTATCGCGGATTTTCAGATTGACTTCGGTGCTCTCGAACAGCGCCTGAATGAGCACACCAAGGCGGTTGTTGTCAACTCGCCGAACAACCCGTCCGGTGCAGTGTACTCCGAGCAGACCATCAAGCGCCTTGCCGACATGCTGCGCGGCAAGGAGAAGGAATACGGTCACCCGATTTACCTCATTTCGGACGAGCCGTATCGTGAGATCGTATATGATGGCGTGAAGGTGCCGTTCGTGCCGCATTTCTACGACGATACCATTATCTGCTACTCATACTCCAAGTCGCTGTCGCTGCCGGGTGAGCGTATCGGCTATGTGCTCGTGCCGCCGGCAGCCGCCGACAGCAGAGAACTGTATGCCGCTGTCTGCGGTGCAGGACGCGCACTCGGTTATGTTTGTGCGCCGAGTATGTTCCAGCGCGTGGCGGCACGCTGCGCCGACCAGACCAGCGATATTGCGGTCTACCAGACCAACCGCGACCTGCTCTTTAACGGTCTGACCTCGATGGGGTATCACTGTGTCAAGCCGGACGGCGCGTTTTATCTGTTCCCGCAGACACTCGAGGAGGACGACCGCGCCTTCAGCGAACGCGCAAAGAAATATGACCTGTTGGTCGTTCCGGGTGCGGATTTCGGTGCTCCCGGTCATATGCGAATTTCTTACTGTGTGAAAACCGAGACCATCGAGCGTGCGCTGCCGCTGTTTGAGCGACTGGCGAAGGAGTATCACTGATTTATTATGTAAAGTTCACAAGTGGTTTCGGTTAATTATGTACAAGATGCCAAGCAACACTATGCAATCTGTACAAAATAATAGCACCTGCATTGTAGGATATTCATAAAATCTTGCTCTTGTATTCTTTTCAGGGAAAGTGTATTATAATACCAGAGATCAGGAAAGGATCTCAAAAATACAATCACTTGAATTACTGAAAAGGAGTGCAAAGATTATGGGTATGAGAAATTTCTTCAATGGACTGGTAAACGCTCGCATGGTAGAACTGGAAAGCGAACACATCAACGCTAAGACCATGAACCGTACCAATCGTCGCGGCAAGTAATCGTCTGATTAAAAAACATCACACGAGGAGCCGTAACCGTACATGACAACTGAAGACAGTAAGTGAAACCCTTCCGAGGACAACATTCGGAAGGGTTTTTCTTTTGATGAAGGCAACACCGCACAATTAAAGCTGCGGCGCTTTACGGAAATTTTGTGTCCTGATGTCGTTCCGGCTTTGCGGTAATACACAAAGTATTACCGCAAAACCGCGCCTAATCAGTACGCAAAATTTGCTCGTAAATCGCTCTTGTTCAATTATGCAGTATTGCCTTATCCGGTCGGATGCTCCTGCGCGAACTCAATCTGGCGGCGGAAGAACGCAGCGCGTTCATCGAGTGTGGACGGCCGGATGCTGTGCTTGCCGCAATCCGGGCAGACGCAGGTTTCAGCGCTGCCGAAGAAGATAAAGTGGCAGCATTTGGTGTCGCAAGTGTAGATCATGGCTTCACCTCTCTTTTACTGAGGACAGTGTACCACAGAGAAAGTCCGATAAAACTCCCTTTCTTGCAGGAGCATGGGGAAGTATGGTATACTGATAGCACCAATCATAAAAAATTTGTCTGGGAGTATCAAAATGGGGGAACAAAAACGCAGTCTGTTACGTCAATTATATTTACCGGCGGTTTTATGCACCGCTCTCTGGGGCAGTGCGGCGCCGTGCGTCAAGCGCGGGTACGAACTGTTCGCTGTTTCGGCTGACGCGCCGTTTTCGCAGCTGGTGTTTGCCGGCTGGCGGTTTGCGCTGGCGGGAATTCTTGTGCTGCTCGTGACCCGGCTGAAAGGGCACCGAATCGTGCCCAAACGGGACGAAATCAAGCCGATTCTGGCAATCAGCCTGTTTCAGAGCATGCTGCAGTATGTGTGCTACTACATCGGTCTGAGCGGTACGACCGGCACCAAAGGCTCGGTGCTCTCCGGCACGCAGACGTTTTTTGCGCTGCTGCTGGCGCATTGCCTGCTGCCGAATGACAAGCTCAACCGACGGAAAACGCTTGGCTGCATCTGCGGCTTTGCGGGCGTGCTCGCGCTCGGACTGGGCGGACTAAACGGCTTCAACCTCACCGGTGACGGTCTGGTGCTGCTGAGCGCGGTCTCGGCGGGCGCGGGTGCGCTTGTTTCGCGCATTTACACGCCCGGCCGTGATCCCATGCTGCTGACCGGCTGGCAGCTGCTCATCGGCGGCTGCTTCCTGCTGGGTGTCGGCACGGCTGGCGGAGGCGCACTCGGTCGGGTGACACTCGGCGGCGTTCTGCTGCTTGGCTACATGATCGCGCTGTCTGCGGCAGCGTTTACCATCTGGACGGCGCTTTTGGGCAAATTTCCGGTCGGAAAGGTCAGTCTGTTCGGCTTCCTGATTCCGGTGTTCGGCACGCTGTTCTCCGCGCTCGTGCTCGGCGAGAATATCTTCACCGCACGCAATCTGGCGGCGCTCATGCTGGTCAGCGGAGGTATTGCGGTCGCAAACTCTGCAAGTACGAAAAAATAACACCGCAGACGGAATTGCGGTGCATAAAGGGTTAATCTATGGTATTTAGTTCTGCAATTTCGCTGTTTTTCTTTGTGCCGATCGTGTTTCTGCTCGATCGCAGGCTGTCGAACGTGGATGTGAAAAACACCTGGCTGCTCCTCGCAAGTCTGGTGTTCTACTCGTTCGGACAGGTGTATTACCTGCCGCTGCTGCTGCTCTCGGTGGCGCTTAACTACGTTTGCGGACGGCTGGCCGCAGGAAAGTACGCCAAACTCGGTGTCACACTCGCGGTCATCGGCGGGATAGGGCTGCTCGCCGTGTTCAAGTACGCGGATTTCGCTATCCGCACAGTGAACGCACTGTGCGGGCTGCACCTGCCGCTGACCGGCATTGCGCTGCCCATCGGTATCTCGTTCTTCACCTTCCAAGGGTTAAGCTACGTTATTGACGTGTACCGGGAGCCGCAAACGGTCTCGCACTCGTTCAAGAAGGTGCTGCTGTACATCGCGTTTTTCCCGCAGCTGATCGCCGGGCCGATCGTCAAATACCACGACATCGAGCGGGAAATCGACAGCCGCCGCACCACACCGCAGGAGACCGCGCTTGGCATCCGCCGGTTTATCTGCGGTCTGAGCAAAAAGCTGCTGCTGTCGAACGCGCTCGGTCAGATGGCGGACACGGTGTTCGCGCTGCCTGCCGGAGAAATCGGCATGCTGGCAGGATGGACGGGCGCCATTTGCTACACGCTGCAGATCTATTTCGATTTTTCCGGCTACAGCGATATGGCCATCGGTCTCGGACGCATGTTCGGCTTCCATTTCCGCGAAAACTTCAATTATCCGTACACTGCGACCACCATCAAGGAGTTCTGGCGCCGCTGGCACATTTCGCTGTCCGGCTGGTTCCGCGACTATCTGTATATTCCGCTTGGCGGCAACCGAAAGGGGAATGCGCGGACGTGGCTCAACCGTTTTCTCGTATTTTTCGCAACCGGTCTGTGGCACGGCGCAAGCTGGACGTTTGTCCTCTGGGGACTGTGGCACGGCTTGTTTTCCGTGCTTGAGGACTGCGGTGCGATTCCGGTAGACAAGCTCAAGGGAAAACGAATCGGACAGCTGTACACGCTGCTCGTGGTCGTGCTCGGCTTTACGCTGTTCCGTGCGGACACGCTGACGCAGGCAGGTGCCATGTATGCCGCGATGTTCTCCGGTATTGGTCTGCACTGGCTGGGCACGGCGGCTGTCTGGGCAAAATTTACGCCTGCGTTTGCACTGACGCTGTGTCTTGCGCTGCTCCTGTGCACGCCTGTGGCCCGTGAGCATACGCCGAAACGTGAGAGTGTGACGTTCATCGGCTCTCTGGCTTTGCTGCTGCTGTGCATGATGTACCTTGCGGCAGACTCGTTTAATCCGTTCATTTACTTCCGATTTTGAGGTGAAATATGAAATATAAATGGTTTACAGCGGCGTTTTTGTCGCTGTGCCTGATTCCGGCGGCGGGTATGCTCGTGCTGCCTGAGCAGCAGGCGGCAGGCAATGAGCATCTCACGCCCAAGCCGAGCCTGTGGAACGCGCAGACCGGCTGGAACGCGGAGTTTCTCGGCGACCTGACTGATTATGTTGCTGACCATTTCGGCTTCCGGCAGGAGCTTGTCACCGCGAATGCCGCGCTGCAGACCAGGCTGCTGTGTACCTCGCCTGCCGAGGACGTCATTTACGGCACGGACGGCTGGCTGTACTACGCGAAAACGCTCGATGATTATCAGAATCACGCAACGCTGACCGAGAGTGAGGCGCAGCAGTTGGCGCAGACCGTAAAATCCATGCAGGACTACTGCGAGAGTCGCGGCGCACGCTTTCTGTTCACGATTGCGCCGAATAAAAGCTCGCTTTATCCGGAGCACATGCCTGCGCGCTACCTGACCGAGGACGCGGACGGCAACTATGAGCGCGTGCTGCCGTATCTTGAGCAGGAGGGCGTGAACTACGCCGACCTGTTCTCTGTGTTCCGCGCACACGCGAACGTGCTGTACTACAAGACCGACTCGCACTGGACGAACCGCGGCGCCGCGCTCGCACACGATTATCTGATGAGCACGCTCGGTCTGCCGCATACGGAATTTACGGATGAGGAATATACGACCGAGCGGAGTCACAGCGGCGATCTTTACCAAATGCTGTACCCGAAGGGCACGCAAAAGGAGGAAACGCAGGTGTATCGGACCTCGTTTTCGTATGTGAACCAGCCGCGCTCGGACGAGGATATCCTCATGCAGACCACACAGGAGAATGCGCCGAACGGCCGTCTGCTGCTGTGCCGCGATTCGTTCGGCAATGCGCTGCATCCGTTTCTCGCGGAGGATTTCCGTGAGGCGATCATCACCCGGCAGATGCCGTATCCGCTGGAGCAGGTGCAGGAGGGCGATACGGTCATCATCGAGATTGTCGAGCGAAATCTGCCGAATATACTAAAATATTCACCGGATTTGGGGAACAAAACCGAACCGTAATCCGTCTAATCAGTAGCTGCAATAGAAATAAACAATATGGAGGAAATTTTATGAAAAAGCTGACAGCCATGCTGCTGGCACTAACGCTCTGCTTTGGTCTTGCTGCGTGCGGCGGCAACACCGCACAGGATGATACCAAGGACGAGAGCCAGACCGTCCAGACCGGCAAAACCGAGGATAAGAAGGACGAAGCGAAGACCGAGGAGAAATCCGACGAGACCAAGACTAAGACTGACGATAAGACCTCGACTGACAGCAAAACCGAGGATAAAACCAACGAAACCAAGCCGGTGACGAGCAGCACGAACACCACGACCGCAAAGCCGTCTGCCCCGGCGGGCACGAGCAAGCCGTCTGCCTCGACGAGCAAACCGGCGGCATCCGCTCCGGCAAGCAAGCCGGCACAGAGCAAGCCTGCGGCAAGCGCTCCGGCTGAGACCAAACCCGCAGAGCCGGCGAAGCCGACTGCCTCTCAGGCGAGCGGGTACGTCGGCTCGTCCGCATCCGCACTCGAGAGCGCACTCGGTGCACCGACATCCAAGAGCTATTCGCCGAGCTGCATGGGCGAAGGTGAGGACGGCATCTGGACGTACGACGGGTTTACCGTTTATACCTATAAAGAGGGCGGTTCGGAGACTGTCGAAGCGGTTCAATAAATTAGCAGTTAGTAATCGACGATACGGTTTTATGTTTCGTAGGGGAGGCCAGTGGCCTCCCTTTTTCGCGTTCTGCAGAGGTAAAATAAAAGGGCAGACCGGTGGTCTGCCCTATGGGAGATAAAATTCCCGATTACTGATTCATCAGAGAATGCGTCGCTGCGGTTTATTCGCTACCTGCTTTACGGCCTTGCACGGCACGCCGATGGCAAGCATACCTGCCGGTACATCCTCCGTCACAACGCTGCCTGCGCCGATGACGGCGTTATCGCCGATGGTGACGCCCGGGCAAATCTGCACGCCCATGCCAATCCAGACGTTATTGCCGATGGTGACCGGCTTGGCATATTCCAGTCCGGCGTTGCGCTGTGCAACATCGAACGGATGGCCTGCGGTCGAGATACAGCAGTTCGGGCCGATGAACACATGGTCACCGATGGTGACCGGTGCCGCGTCCAGAATCACAAGGTTATGGTTTGCATAAAATGCACGGCCGACACGCGTATGGCTGCCGTAATCGACAAAAAACGGCGGCTCAATGACAATATCGGGCGCGCAGGAGCCTAAAATGGTATGCAGAAGGGCGCTTTTCTCCTCTTTCTGGGAGGAACGGAGTGCATTGTAATCCATGCACAGATCGCTGGTCTGCGCACGCGCTTCAAGCAGTGCCGGGTCGTTATTGGCGTCATACAGCAGGCCGGAAGCGGCTTTTTCGAGTTCGGTCATCGTCAGGGTTCCTCCTTAATTCTGGTGGCGTACCAGTTCATAATCATCGCCGGAGCGGTAGTACGGACAGCTTTTGCCGGTCTGCATCAGGCGGTAAAATTCGTCCTCATCCAGATAGGCTTCGCATACATATTCATCCATTTCATCATCGTAGACGTTGTAGGCGCAGTCGTCACAGGTTCCGGTCATCGGTCGGCGCTCCTTTCCATTTGGTCGATTGCGGACTGCAGAATAGCCTCGGGGTCGTTGCCGCAGATATCGAGACACTCCGCATAGATGAGTCGGGTCTCGCGGATACCGAAGTATTCTTTGGCCATAGCGGACAGATAGTCGAAGCTGAACCGCGGGTCGTACGCGCCGCCTGCGGTGGTGATGTAGGTCAGACTGCGGGCGCGGCACAGGCCGCATGACTGTCCATGGTCGTTGTAGGCGCTGACAATGCCGGTGACATAAATGTTCTCGATGTAGGTCTTCAGCTGTGCCGGAAAGCCCAGATCCCAGTAGGGAGCGGCAATGATGATATCGTCGGCATCGGCGAACTGGTGGGCATAATCGAACATCGGGTCGTGCCATTTGCCGCCGGCAATGAGCGATTCGCGGTGAGCAAGCCGTTCACGGTCGAGCGGGACGAGCGGCTGATCGTATACGTTTAGCTCGGTGACGTCGCTTATGCGCGCGAGATAGGCGCGCGCCAGCCGTGCCGTCCGCGACTCTGCCCGCGGACAGGCGTTGATGTAGAGTGTCATGGTATCCTTCCTTCTTCTTGTTCCTAACTATATAGTATAGCAGAAAAATGAGGAATTAGGAATTAGTAATTAGAAATTATTGTGAGGATGAATCGTTTACCCTGGGGTGCTCCGGTCGCGCTGCGGGCGAACAATGTTCGCCCCTACGGTAAAGATATAACAAATAGATTAGTGTATGTTAGCGTATGTTAGTGTGGGTAACAGGTTGTATATATGTAATAATCTGTATATCAACATACACTATCATACGGTAAGCTTTTTATAGAGCAGTGCACTGCACACCTGTATCAAACGACATGCAGAGATAAAACGAAAGGGCAGACCAATGGTCTGCCCTTTCGGAAGGTTATCGCTAATCTTTAATTACTAACTACTGATTATTCAGCCCAGTACTTCGCAACATGTGCCTTGGTAACCTCGGCGGCCTTCTTGATATTCTCCTCGTTGGACAGCTTGTAGTAGTCCGGACGGAACACCTCCATGGTGCAAACGTCGCCTT
>NZ_CDRQNY010000042.1:0-11362 GCF_977037065.1 Butyricicoccus sp.
AGGATGCTTCCTTCTCTCTCGATAAGGGCAACGGCAAGTACACCGTAACGCTGTACCGCAACGTTTCCGGTACGTCCTATCAGCAGGTCGAGTCCAAGTCCATGAACGTAACCGTTAAGGACAGCTATGCTCCGTATCTGGCCTCCACTTCCGAGGTTCAGTTCTCCAAGGGTGATACGGTATCCGCTAAGGCTGCTGAACTCTGCAGGAACGCTAAGACCGACGAGGCTAAGGTTATCGCCATCTACAACTATATGGCAAGCCGTTATACTTATGATAACAAGCTGGTGAATGAGATCACCAGTGGCAAGATCACCAAGTACATCCCGGATACCGCCGCTACCCTGAAGGGCACTACCGGTATCTGCTACGATTTTTCCTCGCTGTTTGCAGCAATGTGCCGCAGCCAGGGCATCCCGTGCGCACTGACTAAGGGCTATGTCGGCTCCAGTTACCATGCTTGGAACAAGGTAAACCTGAATGGCAAGTGGTATCAGATTGATCTGACCTACGCGGTTACCCGCAGCGTGAAGAACGCAAAAACCCTGCATGACTGTGTATCTCCGCTGACCTACACCAACACCAGCGATGCGCTTGCAGTAGCTGCGGCTTAACACTTTTTCATTTTATTTTGTATGCAAATGGTCCTGATTGGATATGTTTATGCCCGATCAGCGGCGATTTCTTGCATAAAAAGCGATTCCGGATTGAAACTCTTCTTCGTTTTTACAGTATTTGCTTGTTGTTCGCGGGCATTTATGGTATACTAAAGAAGAGGATCCGGAGGATTTCTGTCCTGCGCAGGCAAAGGGCTGTGTATGCAGTCCGGCGTGTCTGCCGACAGAAAAGATCGTAAAATTCTGTGCATGACTTCCGTAAAGGGGTACAGGTACAGACAAAGGCACAGCCGGTGAAAACCGGTGTCGCAAAGCTAAATGGGCCTAAACGGAAGACTTTCTTCCGCATGGCAGCCGGTTGCCAAAGGTACTTTGTTACCCCCTTGCAGAGCTATGCGCGCTGTAAAGGGGGTATTTTATTTGGAGACTGAACAACCATTCTGCGTTGCCAACAGCCATTTCAAAAAGAACCAACCATCTGTGCTACTCGATAAGGAGTAAGTTGTACAGACAAGGGCACCATCGGTGAAAGCCGGTCTCGCAAAGCCAAGGGCCTAAACGGAAGGTATTCCGCATGGCAGCCGGTTTCCTAATGCAGCTTCTTCATAGTAGTCTTTTACTATTGAAGGAGGGGTTTTCATGATGAAAACAGGAAAAAATAATCGATTCTTAGCCAGCATTCTGGCGGCATCCATGATGCTGACGATGTCTCCGTTCGCATTTGCAGCGGATGAAACGGAGCAGAAAGAAATGACAACGCAGGAGCAGGTTCAGTCTGCTGCTCAAAATGAAACAAACGCAAATCCCGCAGTGTCTCAGATGGACAGTCAGTCTTCTGAGGACACAAACCCCGAAGCGCCTAAGACGGAAGGCCAGTCTCCTAAGGACACAAATTCCGAGGACGGTCAGCCTTCTGAGGACGTAAAACCTGCAGGTGAGAACACCACTGCAGGAGGCAGCACATCCACATCGAAGACTCCGGCAGAATCGGAGAACCCGACAGAACCGGAAACTCCGGCAGAACCGGAAGCACCGAAAAACGCTGCAAAGATCGGCGATACCATGTATCCGACTGTTGCTGACGCGATGGCAGCGGCTAAGCCGGGCGACACCATTGAACTGCTGAAAGATATTACAGAGAGTGTCAAAGTTGAAGTAACTAAGAATTTTGACGGCGAATTAACCATCGATTTGAACCAATACAGTATTGATGGAAATTCTCAGAAGTGTATCTGGCGAACCGGTAGCTCAAATTGTTGGCCCTCAAAACTTATTGTGAAAAACGGCACTCTGAAAAATGCTGGTTCCGGCAGTGCAATTGAGTGGGAAGGAGACCTTGAAGTTGCAAAATGTCGGTTTGAAAAAAATCAGGGCGGAGCAATACAGTCTCGCAGTGGCAATACAACGATTGTAAATTCCACTTTTGAAGAAAACCACTCCGGAAAGGCTGCTGGAGCAGCAATTCAGCTGGCTAGAAATGTGAAATGCGCCATTACTGGCTCCGCTTTTTCGGGAAATGTCACAAATAATATGGGCGGAGCGGTGTATGTTGACCATGGAACGCTCGATATTACAGACTGCACCTTTGAGAAAAATTCCGCCGTCTATGGTGGTGCCATTGCTGTTCATGAGATAGAAGAACTGACGATTGGCAATAACACCAATTGTTTAGAAAATAACGCTTCCTACGGCGGTGCTATCTATGCAAATATTTCCACGAACATCAACATCGTGGCAAACAGCGCACTGTGCAACAACATCGCATCCGGCTACGGCGGCGGCATCTACGCGACTGCGTCCAATATCAACATCGCGGCAAACAGCGCAGTGTATAACAATACCGCAGCGACCGCAGGCGACGACCTGTTTTTCTTCAGCAACTCGACCTTTACGCTCCCGAATGCAAAGGACATGAGCGGCGACCGCATTCTGTCCTCCGACAATATGGAGATTACCGGTTGGTATCATGACGGTTGGTATAAATGGAATGCTGCGCAGGGCGTTCGTGAGCCGATCGGCCGCTGGACGGCGGAAACGGCTGACGGGTATATTGATGAGTATACCCCGGTTGAAAAGGACACGCAGTACATTACGCTCAAGGCAGCGCATCCGCTGATGTACACGCTGACGTATGATGTTACCGGTGACCTGCCGGAAGGCTATACCGCTCCGGCAAAGCAGACGCTGGTTAAGGGCAGCAGCTATACCGTTGCAGAGGTTCCGGCCAGCGTGTCCGGCTCGAAGGATGGCGTGAACGGTACATTCTCCTTCAACGGCTGGAAAAAGGATGACGGTACGGTTCTGACTGGCGAGCAGCAGCTGACCGCAGACCTTACGCTGCACGGCGTATGGACCTTTACGAAAAAATCCTCCGGCGGCGGTGGCGGCGGCAGCCGCAAGCCCACCGTTACCATTCCGGATAATGTACCGACCGGTCTGAACGGCGATGACCACTATGCTTACATCGTAGGCTATCCGGACAGCACCGTCCGTCCGCAGAACGGCATTACACGTGCTGAGGTAGCAACCATCTTCTTCCGTTTGCTCACCGATGAGACCCGCAATGCAAACTCCACCAAGTCCAACAGCTACTCCGACGTAGCAGCCGGCGCATGGTACAACCACGCTGTTTCTACGCTGAGCGCTATGGGCATCGTAAAGGGTGACAGCCACGGCAAGTTCAATCCGAATGCGCCGATCACCCGTGCGGAGTTCGCTGCGATCGCAGCTCGTTTTGACGACAAGGCCAACACGACCGCTGTTGACTTCAGCGACATTGCATCCCACTGGGCAAAGGACGAAATCAGCGCCGCTGCCAACAACGGCTGGATCAACGGTTATACCGATGGCACCTTCCGTCCGAATAACAAGATCACCCGTGCCGAGGCGATGACGCTCGTAAACCGCGTCCTCAAGCGCCTTCCGGAGACTGCAAAGGACCTGCACAACGACATGATCAAGTGGAGCGACAACTCCGATACTTCCACATGGTATTACCTGGCCGTACAGGAGGCTACGAACAGCCACTATTACGGCATCAAGGAAAACAAGCACGAGAAGTGGAGCAAGCTGCGCGAAACTCGTGACTGGACCGAACTGGAAAAGTAAAAAATCTCCCGACTTTAGGGCAATGTCACTTAGTTAAAAACAAAAGAACATAATAGTCCACGGGAAACGACAGCGCACAGCGAAGCGAAAGCAAGCTGTGCGCTGTTTTTCTTATCTCATGCGAGGGAAGATGAGGAAGATCTGATGGTTATTCACAGATAAGGCAATGCTGTGCGATAGGCATATAGACTGCGCTATATCCACCCGGCAATATACTGAACGCTCACACAGTGCCCGACCGCGGTGCGATTTTCCCGCGCGAAGCTTGAAGTATGTACGGGACACATCTTCTTCACCATCTGACCGCCTACGGAGCCGGCCTGACGGCTGGTCAGATCGCCGTTATAGCCCTGCTTGAGGTTTACGCCGACCTCGGCAGCTGCCTCCATTTTGAAGCGATCCATTGCCGCGCGTGCTTCCGGTACCATGCCCTGATTAGAACCATTTTTCGTGTTAGTCATGTTTGTTCGCTCCTTTTCGATTCGGTTTGGTGTGTTGGGTTTTGCTGATAGTAGGTTGCGCACCAAAGGTCGAAATATGAGATGCAAATGCTGTGACGGAAGCCAGAAAATATGATAAGCAAACGCGTTTTGCCAGCGCAGGAAAACAAGCGTTGAAAATTTACTTTTGGACAGCGCATAAAACCTGCTCTGCTCATATAATAAAGGAAAGCACAGACATATACAGCCTTATTAGTTACGGTATATACTGCAGATGGGTTAGCTTATTCTAACTTATCGTTTCCGCCCGTCACCCAACCGTCCGGATGTGTTTTTCACTAAATTGTAAGCAAACATGTCTTGCAAGGATTTGTGCAATATGCTAATATGATGGTAATACATGTCCGATGCACAAATGTGCAATATGCGGACAGGGGAACGAATCCCGAGAAAGTCTGACAGCGATCGGAAGCGGCAGTGGAGGTGCCGCTGAAAAAGTCATATTCACTCAGATTAGGATGCTTAACCTTTTACAAGCACAGATTTACGTGGAAATAGGGCGGCTATGCCGCTTTATCAATAATGGATAGAGAACAGAAAGGACATCATAGTATGAGTCAAAACGAGAAGAAGGTATTCGGCAGACACAAAAAACAGGAAGAATCGCCTTTAGAGCAGACGCAGGCAGTGCCTGCGGTACAGGATGAAATCGCGGCAGAGCCTGCAGCCGAGGCGTCGCCCAAGCGCAACAAATACGCAGACAAAATGAATCGCAAAAAGCGCAGACTGAGCAAGGGTGCGCGTATCGGCATTACGGCGGCGGCGGTTGCGCTGCTGCTTGGCGGCGGCATCTGGGCTGTGGTGAAATCCCGCGATGCGGGCACGGAGAATGTGACGCAAACCACGGCTGCGGTCAGTTGCGGCGATCTAGAGACCTACATAGAGGGAAGCGGCGTTACTGCTGCCAAAAAACGTGAGGAGCTTGGCCGGGAGGTTAAGGGCAAGGTAACACAGGTGCTGGTTGCCGAGGGCGACGAGGTGCACACCGGCGATCCGCTGCTGGTGATCGACCCGACCGAAACCCGCAAGGAGCTTGCGGATGCACAAAAGGAGCTGACCGAGGCGGAACGCGGTGTCTCGGACGCGCAGCTGGAGGTCTCCAAGGCACAGTCCGACTTGAGCACGGCGCAGAGAAAACTGAGCCGTCTGCACATCACGGCGCCGTTTACCGGCAAACTGATTCCGACGAAGGATTCGGACAACAAGGATGTGTCCTTCCGTGTCGGTGAGCAGGTGAGCGAGGGACAGGTCATCGGCTACATGGTAAATGACCGCCAGATGAAGCTGACGCTGGCGTTCAGCGCCGAATATGCCCGCAGCATTCGCACCGGACAGGCGGCCACGGTATCCATCGCTTCTGCGATGAGCGAGGTGAGCGGTACGGTATCGTCGGTCGAGACAGCGCAGCAGATTTCGAGTGAAGGTGTGCGCGTTATTCGCGTCGGCATTACGGTGAATAACCCTGGTTCGCTGACAAAGGGCATGACAGCCACAGCGACAATCAATGCCGGACGCCTCGGTGCGATCTATCCGGCGAACGCAGGCACACTGGAATACAGCCGCGAGGAAGCCGTCACCGCACAGATAAGCGGCGAGATCATCAAGCTGAACGGCACAAGCTACAGCACCTACAACGGCGGTGCGCTTATCATGTCCCTGTCGAGTGACGCTTCTCAGGATGAGATTTCAGCCGCGCAGAATGGTATTGCGGCGGCAAACCGCACGGTTGCCAGCGCAAAGACGGTTGCAGACGAAAAGCGGGCACACATTGCCGAACTGCAGCAGAAGATTCAGAACTCGACCGTTACCTCTCCGATAGACGGCGTTGTTGTCAGCCTGAACGCCGTTGAAGGACAGGAGGCGACCGGCTCGGAGACGCTCGTTGTGGTTGCTGATTTGAATGATATTGTCGTCAACGCCGAGGTCTCCTCAATGGATATCGGCTCGGTGCAGCAGGGACAGCAGGCGACTATGACGATGTACGCTTCGGACGGCTCCGAGATTTCGCTGACCGGCGAGGTACAGTCGGTTGCGCTGGAGCCGACACAGAACTCCAGTAACGGGCAGGGCAGCATGCCGACCTTCAAGGCGGTCATTTCGGTGGATCCGCTGGAGGGACAGAAAATTTACAGCGGTATGTCGATCGAATATAAAATCACGACGGCCTCGTCCTACGGCTGCCTGATGGTACCGTCGTCGGCTATCGTCAACACGGACAGCGGCACAGCTGTATTCGCCAAGCCGCTGACGGACGAGAACGGAAACGAGATTCCGTTTGAGGAAACCCTGCCGATCCCCGAGGGTACCGAAGGCATTCCGGAGGATTATCAGCTTGTACCGGTTGAGACCGGCATTGCCGATTCGACCAACACGGAAATCCTCGGCGGTCTGGAAGAGGGCACCGAGGTATTCCTCGCCGGTCCGAGCGATCTGTATGCCGAAATGTCGGGTGACGGCATGTCCGTCGGTTAAGGAGGGCGCGCTTATGTGGGAAAGAAACGCGCAGACTCCTGACACGGAGCGCCGCGCTGAATTGTTAATTGACGTTCAGCGCATGAGCAAGATTTACAACGAAGGAAGAGAAAACGAAGTGCGTGCACTGGATGACATCTCGCTGCAGGTGCAATGGGGGGAGTTCCTGTGCATTCTGGGACAGTCCGGCTCGGGCAAGTCCACGCTGATGAACATTCTCGGCTGTCTGGATATTCCAACCTACGGCTCCTATCATCTAAACGGGCAGCTGGTCAGCGATATGAAGCCGTCCGTACTGTCCGGTATCCGCAACCGGGAGATCGGGTTTATCTTTCAGGGCTTTAATCTGATTCCGGCGCTGACGGCGCTGGAAAACGTCGAGCTGCCGCTCATCTACCGCGGTATGCCGCGGGAGGAACGCCGCCGTCTGGCGCAGGAGGCGTTAGTCTCGGTCGGTCTGGAAAAGCGCATGGATCACCGTCCGGGCGAGATGTCCGGCGGACAGCAGCAGCGTGTTGCGATCGCGCGGGCAGTAGCGGCAAAGCCGCCGATCATCATGGCGGACGAGCCGACCGGCAATCTGGATTCTGCTTCCGGTCTGGATATTATGCGCAAGCTGACTGCACTCAATGAGCAGGGAACCTCCATCATCCTCATCACGCATGACAACCATCTTGCACAGATGGCAAAACGCATCGTGACGATACAGGACGGCAGGATCATTTCGGACACGAAAGGAGGGGCCGTATGAATTGGATGCAGACGGTTCGTATGGCGTTCAAGTCCATCCTGAACAACAAGGTTCGCTCGATTCTGACCATGCTCGGCATCATCATCGGTGTGGCATCGGTTATCGCTATCGTGGCGTCGATTCAGGGCACGAGCAAGCTGCAGCGCCTGCAGTATGAGGCGATGGGCGTCAACCGCATCGACATTTACGGATACGGTGCCAAAAACCGCGACTGGCAGGAGTTTGAGGACTATATGACGAATGATCTGTCCGACAAAATCGCCGCATGGTCGCCGCAGAGCCAGTATTACGACTGGCAGAACAGCGGCATCCAGTACCGGGCCAAAAGGCTGGATAACAACGACAGCAACAGCGGCTACACCTATATGTACTTCGGCAACGAGCATTACGGCGAGGTGACAAGTCATGCGATTTCCGCCGGACGGGATATTTCCGCTGCGGACTGCCGCACGCGCGCCCGCGTCTGTGTGATCGGAGAAACATTGCGCAAGTATTTCTTCGGGGCGATGAGTCCGATCGGGCAGAAGCTGCAGATCGGCGGCAAGGGCTTTGAGGTTATCGGCGTGTATGCCGGTAAGTATGACGGCAAGCTGAATACAGACGATCAGATGATTGTGATGCCGTACACGCTGCAGAGCACGATGATGAGTGTATACGGCATGGCAGACCGCCAGTATATCGTGAAGGCGGCGGACAAGGACGTGATTGCCGAGCTGACAGACGAGCTTCTGCCGGGCTTTATGCAGGGCCGCTGCGAGGCGGGAAACGGATATTTTTCTGCTTCGTCGGACAGCCAGTGGCAGGAGCAGAGCGAGTCCTCCAACAACATGCTTGCGCTGCTCGGCGGCGGTGTCGCCGGAATCTCGCTGCTCGTTGGCGGTATCGGCATCATGAATATCATGCTGGTGTCTGTTACCGAGCGCACCCGCGAGATCGGTATCCGTATGGCAATCGGTGCCCGCAAGCGGGATATTATCGGGCAGTTTCTGGTAGAGGCCTCGGTGGTCTCGTGCTGCGGCGGTGTGATCGGCATTGTGCTCGGCTGCTTTCTTTCGGCGGTGCTGGGCAATCTGCTGCTCGCAAAAACGCAGAACAGCTACATGCCGACCGTGGAGCAGTTCACCGTACTGCCCTCTGCGGGACTGGTCATCGGCGCATTTCTGTTTTCTGCGCTGCTGGGCATTATCTTCGGACTGTATCCCGCCAATAAGGCCTCGAACCTGCAGCCGGTAGACGCGCTGCGGACGCAGTAAAAGGAAAGGACAGGTAGGAAAATGAAAAAAAGATTTGTCAGCCTGTGTCTGGCAGGCTTGATCATGGTTGCACCGGCTTCGGCGGTGTTTACCGATATTTCAGACAGCAGGGTATCGCAGACGGCCGCCGTTCTGGATGCACTGGGTATCATGCAGGGCGTAGGCGGCGGCAGCTTCGCGCCGGGCAAGGCGCTGACGCGGGCGCAGTTCTGCAAGCTGGCGGTTACCGCCATGGGTGTGACGGATGTAAGTCCGTATGCCAGCTACACGATTTTTCCGGATGTTAAGCATTCGCACTGGGCAGCGCCGTATATTAACGCGGCAGTACGCCATCCGGAGCTGAAGGAAAAGTCCATCATCCGCGGCTATGCGGACGGCAGCTTTGGCCCGGATAAGATTGTCAGCTACGGCGAGGTCTGCACCATGCTGCTGCGTATGCTGGGCTATAAAGAGGAGGATGTCGGTCCGTTCTGGCCTGCGGACTATATCGCGCAGGCACAGGCCATCGGTCTGACGGACGGTGTCACGATTGCGGATGCGCGTGCCGCAGTCAAGCGCGGAGATGCGGCGGTGCTTCTGCTGAACGCTCTGAATACGGATAAAAAGGGAGAAGAGGGCAGCACACTGCTTGACAAGGTCGCGTCCTCGACGGTCAAGGACTGCATTCTGCTTGAGACCGGAAAAACATACAGCGGCCTTGCTGCAGATGCGGCATTGTTCTATGAGGACGGTGTTGTGGATGCGGAATCTCCCCGTAAGACCGCCGGTACGCTGGACAGCAGCATGATCGGTGTGTACGGCACGATCGTTATCGGCAAGGGCAGCAGCAAGGTTGCGGTCGGTGTGATTCCGAACGGCAACAAGACCGAAGCCTATGAGGTTGTCAATGCGGCAGCAGATCGTATCGTTACCACGAACGGAACACTGCGTCCGGACCGCAAGACCAAGCTGTATATCAGCCGCGACCATGTCATGAATGAGTACGAAAATGCATGGGCGAACCTGCAGAGCGGAGATACACTGAGCCTGTACTATAATGAGTACGGTGTGCTGCAGCTGATGGCAGTCCTGCCGAAAACGACAGCAGGCGCCGCGCACTCGTTTGTTTACGGTCTGGCGACCTCGCGCCGGATTCCGGCGGAGTATACGATCATCAAAAACGGTGCGAAGATCGACGCGAGCAAGCTGAAAAAGTACGATGTTGTGACGCTCGATGCCGCAAACCGTCAGGCGATCGTTTCGGATACCAAGCTGAGCGGAAAATATCAGACCGACTCGACAACGTACAGCCATCCCTCTCAGGTGAAGATTCTGGGAAAGGACTTTGAGGTTTCCTCCGAGGCGGCGGCAACGTTCAAGGATATGAAGCTGAACGATTACATCACGCTGCTGTTTGACGCGGACGGCAATGTTGCGGCTGCGTACCCGAAAAAGGACGTCAGCGCGGAGATGCAGGGCATTGTAACCAAAATTGACGGGAAAAAGGCCACGGTCACGCTGACAAACGGTCTGACCCTGCGGGATATTCCGATCGCCAAGGACGTAAAAACCGATGTGATGGGGCGTCTGGTTACGGTCAGCCAGTCCGGTGAGGAGGCAGACCTGATTCGCCGCACGCTCTCCGGAAAGACCGCCGGAAGCTGGTCTGTTGCGGAGGGCAAACTGGGCAGTAACGCTGTTTCCTCCAAGGTGCGCGTGTATGAGGAGGTGCTCTCCGGCGCACCGCTGAACGCGATCAACGTCAGCGATATTGACCTGACCTCGGTTCCGGCTTCGCAGATTAAGTATACCGTGCAGGATAATGCAGGTACGGTTACGAATATTGTTCTGGGCGATGTGACCGGGGAAAGCTGGATTTATGGTATTGGCTATGGCAAGCGGGATAAGACGGATGAGAAAGATGGCAATTCTCCGGAATATGTTGTGCTCCGCCATTGGGACGGGGCAAAGCAGGAGGAAAGCACATTCCGTGTACTCACGCTGCCGCGCGGTCTGGGCGGTGTACCGATTGCAGTCCCCAGAGGGTACTCAACCGATGAAAGCATCGTCAATACCTCGCTGGATACGCTCAAGCTGACATTGATCGACACGGTAAAGCCGTCGGCATTTGACGGTTCCTCCGGTGTCCGCACCAAGGACGGCTATTACGAGCTGGCAGAGAACATCGGCGTTTACGTCTCGGAGCAGAACCGGTTTGTTTCGCTGCAGACGGCGAAATCCAACTACACGAGCTTCCGCGTATACGCCAATAAAACGGCGGAAAACGGCGGGAAAATCCGTGTGATTGTCGCTTCGTGATTTGCTGTGTGCTGCGGTCATAGTTTTTCGTTAAATAATTGAAATTGCAAAACGGATGCTTCTCTGTGCTTGGAGAGGCATCCGTTTTGTTTCGGCTTGGATTTTAATGCAGTCTGCGAGATTCATAAACGCCACAAAAGCAACAAAAAACCGCTTATTCATTACGAATAAGCGGTTTTATATGGTGCGAGTAGTGATACAGAACTTTTCAAAAACCATCGTAGTACAATTTGTTTTTGAGACCATCGGATAGCAACTTGCTTGTATCGCACCCCGATGGGCGGCTGTATTGAAAAAACAGTTGCCTTTTATATACCACACAACCTAAAAATTATCAAGTACGCGCAGCGTTCACTTCTCCCA
>NZ_CDRQNY010000043.1:0-11326 GCF_977037065.1 Butyricicoccus sp.
CGCAAACTTCAGTGCCCATGTCGTCTGCCAGCTTGCGTGCCTCAGAGATCAGCTCGAGCACGGTCGGCTGCAGCTCGCCCTGGCGCTGCTCACAGAATACCCATACGCCGGAGAAATCGGCGAGGTTGGTGTTATTAAAATCAGCCATTGTTCTGTTCTCCTTTCAATCAGATAATATGCTTCTTCAGCAGTTCAGCCGCCAGAGTCTCACAGGTAGCCTTGTCAGCGCCCTCGAGCATCTTGCCCTGACCCTTCTGCGGGGGAGTGAAAGACTTGAAGATATTGGTGGGAGAACCCTTCAGACCAATGGTGGTCGGATCGATCAGCGGATCGTCCTTCAGGGTGTTGTAATCATATACGGAAACCGGAGCGGAGTAGCAGTCCATGATGCCGCCGAGGGACATGTAACGGGGCTCGTTCAGCTCCTTGATGCAGGTCAGCAGGCACGGGGTCTGGGTCTCGATGGTCATGTGGCCGTCCTCGAGCATACGCTTAACAACAACCTTGTCGCCATCCTTCTCGATGCCGGCAACGTAGGAAACCTGCGGGATGTCCAGCTTCTCAGCGATCTGAGAGCCAACCTGAGCGGTATCACCGTCGATAGCCTGACGGCCGCAGAATACGATATCGTCCTTCTCCAGGCCAACCTTCTTAACAGCAGCAGCCAGGATCTGGGAAGTAGCAAAGGTATCGGAACCGCCGAACTCACGAGCGGAAACCAGAACGCCTTCATCAGCGCCGCGAGCGATCAGCTCACGCAGCATGCCCTCTGCCGGGGGAGGACCCATGGTGATAACAACGACCTTGCAGCCGGTAGCATCCTTCAGCTTCAGAGCAGCCTCTACAGCGTTCAGGTCGTCCGGGTTGGTGATGGTCTGCATGGATGCACGATTCAGGGTGCCATCGGGATTAACAGCAACCTTGCCGGAGGTATCCGGAACCTGCTTTACACAAACAATTGCCTTCATAGTTCAGTTTTCCTCCTTTTCTTAGCGCAGAACCTGACCAGCGATGACCATTCTCTGAACCTGAGAAGTGCCCTCGTAGATCTCGGTGATCTTAGCGTCACGCATCATGCGCTCCATCGGGTACTCACGGATGTAACCGTAGCCGCCGTAAATCTGTACGCACTTGGTGGTAACGTCCATTGCAACCTCAGAAGCGTACAGCTTAGCCATAGCAGCTTCCTTGGTGAACGGCAGACCAACATCGTGGTTGAATGCAGCACGGCGAACCAGCAGACGAGCAGCGTCGATCTGAGTTGCCATGTCGGCTACCATCCACTGCAGGCCCTGGAACTTGTCCAGAGTCTTGCCGAACTGTACGCGCTCCTTCATGTACTGGATAGCCTTATCCAGAGCGCCCTGTGCGATACCCAGAGCCTGAGAAGCGATACCGATACGGCCGCCGTCCAGGGTCATCATAGCGATCTTGAAGCCGCCGTTCTCCTTGCCCAGCAGACGGTCTGCCGGCAGATGAACGTCCTCAAAGATCAGCTCAGCGGTCTGAGAACCACGGATGCCCATCTTGTGCTCGATCTTGCCGATGGAGAAGCCCGGGTCGTCCTTGTCAACGATGAACGCAGAAATGCCCTTGTTGCCCTTGGTCTTGTCGGTCATAGCAAATACAACGTAGGTATCTGCACGGCCGCCGCCGGTGATGAACACCTTGGAGCCGTTCATGATGTAGGAGCCGTCCTCCTGCTTAACAGCAATGGTCTGCTGTGCAGCGGAGTCGGTACCTGCGTTCGGCTCGGTCAGGCCGAATGCACCGATCTTGGCGCCTTCCTTCGGCTCGATCAGCGGACGCAGCCACTTTTCCTTCTGCTCCGGGGTGCCGAAAGCGTAAATCGGCCAAGCACCCAGGGTGCCGTGAGCGGACATGATGCCGCCGGTGGTACCGCATACGCGGCTCATCTCTTCGATAGCGATAGAATAGCAGATATAGTTACCGCCGGAGCCGCCGACTTCCTTCGGGAACTGAATGCCCATCAGGCCGTACTTCATCAGCTTCTGAACGGTTTCCTCCGGATAGCGCTCTTCCGCATCGATCTCAGCTGCGATCGGCTCTACTTCGTTCAGAGCGAACTCGCGGCACATCTTCTGGAACAGTGCTTCTTCTTTTGTAAGCCTAAAATCCATGCCATAAACCTCCCAAAAATAAATAATAGCGGACACGCACAAAAACACAGCGCACACGGTCATTGGCCGCAGCGCCGCGCCCAGCGAGGTCCTTGTTTGGAGCATGTCTATCTCTATTATATCGTTCGGAAACCATTTGTCAAGGATTTAACATTCTTTTTACTGATAAAATCCGCACTCCATTTTTTGTGCGTTTCTGCCAAATGTCGGCAGGAACGAACGCACATTGCACGCAATCCTCATCCTGTTCTGTCACCGCTTATATTTTTTAGAAAAATTACGATTTCACTTCATATTTTTCACATTTAATACATATAACAGAAGGAAACCATCAATCAGAGGAGGAATCGCCTATGTGTGGTATCGGCGGTTTTGTCGATTATGAACGCGACGCACGCCGCGGCGGACCGATCCTTCACGGAATGAAGCGAACGCTTACGCCGCGTGGGCCGGATGCCGAAGGCACGTATTTTGACGAGGACGCAGCGCTTATCCATCGGCGGCTGATCGTCATTGATCCGGAGGGCGGCAAGCAGCCGATGTACTCTCCCGACAGGAATACTATCCTTATATATAACGGAGAGTTATATAACACACCGGAATTGCGTAGAGAACTTATGTCGCGCGGGCACGAGTTTGTCGGACATTCGGACACCGAAGTGCTGCTGCACGCCTATCTCGAGTGGAAAACCGACGCATTTGCGCGGCTGAACGGCATTTTCGCCTTTGCCATCTGGGAGAAACGCGAACGCCGACTGACGCTCTGCCGCGACCGGCTGGGCGTAAAACCGCTGTTTTTCGCTCCCATTCGCAACGGTCTGACCTTCGGTTCGACCATTGACACCGTGCTGTGCCATCCGGAGATCGAGCCTGCGCTCGACGAGGATGGTCTGCGCACGCTGCTGCTGCTCGGTCCGGCTCGCCCGCCGGAATCCGGTGTTTTTCGGCAGATTTCCTCACTTGTGCCCGGGCATTTTGCGGTTCTTACGCCGAAAGCCTTCACCGATCACACCTACTGGAAACTCGAGGCGCACGAGCATGAGGACGACCTGCCGACTACCATCGAGCGCACGCACACGCTCATCTGCGATGCCGCCCGCCGTCAGTTGGTCAGCGATGTGCCGCTGGCGTGTTTCCTGTCCGGCGGACTGGATTCGTCCATCCTGTCCATGCTGGCGGCGAAAGATTACGCGGCCCGCGGCGAAACGCTGCATACCTGGTCGGTGGATTATCGGGACAACGATAAATACTTTACAAAGAGTATATTTCAACCCAATAGTGACGATTCGTATATTGATCAAATGGTGGATTTTCTCGGTACGCACCATCATCGCGTTGTGCTCGAACCGGAGGCACTGTGCGCGGCCCTGCTCCCCGCGACAGATGCGCGTGCGCTGCCCGGCATGGCCGATGTGGACTCCTCCCTGCTGCTGTTCTGTGCGGCCGTCAAGCGCGGCGGAACCACCGTTTGCCTGTCCGGCGAGTGCGCCGACGAGTTATTTGGCGGCTATCCGTGGTACCACCGTGAGGAAATTCTATTTGAAGATACGTTTCCGTGGTCACGGTCGGTCGGTCTGCGGCTGGGTCTGCTCACACCGGATGCCGTTAGAAACGGCGAGGAATTTGTGCGCCAGCACTATCGCGACACCTGCGCCCGCGCACCCAGGCTGCCGTCCGATGACAAAAAAGCAGCCCGGATGCGTGAAATGTTCGTGCTCAATCTCGACTGGTTCATGGCAACCCTGCTCGACCGCAAGGACCGCATGAGCATGTACTCCGGTCTTGAGGTGCGCGTGCCCTTCTGCGACCACCGCATTGTCGAGTATGCCTATAATATGCCGTGGGACTTCAAGTCGCTCGAGGGGCGTGAGAAGGGCATCGTGCGCCGCGCATTCGCCGATGAACTGCCCAAAGAGATCGTTTACCGCAAGAAAAGTCCGTATCCGAAAACCTTTCATCCGGTTTATACCCGCTTGTGCGCGGACTATGTCCGCCGTATTTTCGAGGATAACACCTCGGTCACCGCTTCCCTGTTCGACCGGAATGCCGTACAAAAACTCATGCAGCGACCGGAAAGCCTTGCCGAACCGTGGTTCGGACAGCTGATGCGCACCCCGCAGATTTTCGCGTATATCATCCAGCTCGACCGGTGGTTCCGGCATTATCATGTCAAAATAGTATAAAAATAATGGAGAATGAAAAACGATACGTTCATCTTCCATTCCCCATTTAAAATGCTCAATTATGCGAAATACTCCGCCAAGGTGTTAATGATAAGCTGATGATCATCCACATGATCCGGATAGCCGGAAACGCAGATGGAACCGATCACGCCGGTACCGCGCAGCCGGATCGGGAAACCGCCGCCTGCGGCGTACTCGTTCGGGTCGAGCTTGCGGTCCGCGAAGGTCTCGCCTGCGTCCTCCAGCTCTGCGAAAAACCGCAGCGAGGACGTTTCCATCAGGTCAACCGCGTTGCGCTTGCGCGCGAGCCACAGTTCGCTGTCCGGCTTTGCGCCCTCACCGAAGCAGCGGAACACGACCAGACCGTTCACCGTAATCTCAACCGCAACCGGCTGCTCCTTTGCATTTTCATGCAGCTTGAGGCCGATTTTCAGCGCATCCTCGCGCGAAAAATGCTCAAACTGAAACTTTTCCTCCTGCTCTGCACACATGGAGATCATTGTTTTGTAATCCTGCATACTGTCCCCGCCTTTCGAGATTTTGCCGCCTTTGCGGCTGTTACCTTTAGTATATCTGTTTTTTCACCTGCTGACAAGGAGGTTTTTTCATGGCTGAACTGACCGACGGCACCGCCGAACTGCGTGTACTCGTCACGACCGCGTTAGGCGCACTGCCGCTCGAGAATGCCATCGTTTCGGTCTCCACCACGCCGGACGAGAGCGGTATGCGCACGCTGCTTTACTCGGTCACGACCGACTCCGGCGGCATGACGCCGTCCATGATACTGACAACGCCGCCGCGTAGCAACTCGCTGAGTCCAGGCAGCGGTCCGCCGTTTGCGGTCTACACGGTCGAAATCTCCGCCGAGGGCTACACGCCGCTGACCGCGCTGCATATCGCCATGTTCTCCGGTGTGCCGACCATGCTGCCCGTGGCGCTTACACCGCTCGCGGAAAATCAGAGCTTCGCGCAGACTGACCTGACCGCCACCGGTGCGCCGCAGGCACTCGATCCCGAGCTGCCGGAGAATCCGTAAAAGGAGGGATTGCTTTGCCCGAACCCTATGTTTCCATACCGGAAACCATCACGGTGCACCTCGGTGCGCCGTCCTCGAATGCGCAGAATATCACCGTACCGTTTGCCGATTACATCAAAAATGTTGCCTCATCCGAGATTTATCCGACCTGGCCCGAGCAGGCCATCCGCGCCAACGTGTACGCACAAATGTCCTATGTGCTCAACCGTGTGTTCACCGAATGGTACCGCGCGCAAGGCTACGATTTTGATATCACCAATTCCACGCGGTATGACCAGTCCTTTGTGCCCGGACGGGATATTTTCGAGAATATTTCCACCATTGTAGATGATATGATCGGCACTTACCTCACCCGCGGCGATGCGGTCGAGCCGCTGTTCGCGCAGTACTGCAACGGCACGACCGTCACCTGTCCGGGCGGCCTGAGTCAGTGGGGCACCGTGCCGCTTGCCGAGCAGGGACTATCTGCCGAGCAGATTGTGCAGTCGTTTTACGGCAGCGATGTAAATTTTGTCACCAGAGCACCGCTCTCGCCCAATCTCGGCGGGTCATTTCCCGGTGTAACGCTGCGGCTTGGCGATTTTTCCGAGGATGTCCGCACGATTCAAACGCGCCTTAACCGCATTTCGACCAATTTCCCGAACATTCCGAAAATCTATCCCACAGACGGCGTGTTCAACGCAGATACCGAACGCGCCGTGCGGGCGTTCCAGCGGCAATTCAACCTCACCGAGGACGGTCTTGTCGGCCCGGCAACATGGTACCGCATCGCGTTCATTTATAATAATGTCAAGCGCCTGAGCGAGCTCAACAGCGAGGGACTGACCCTCAGTGAGATCTCCCGCCAGTATCCCGAACGGCTGACCGAGGGCATGAGCGGCCCGGGCGTACAGCTTTTGCAGTATTTGCTTGCCATCGTCGGCGAATTTTACGATGCGCTGCCGCGCTGGCAGGCGAGACAGATCGACGGTATTTTCGGTCCGCAGACCCGCGAAGCCGTGGCTGCGTATCAGCGGCTTGTCGGCCTGCCCATCACCGGTGTGGTGGATCGAGAGACGTGGTATGCCCTGCTTTCCACCTACCAGTCCGTGCTGCTCGCCCAGCCTGAGCAGGAGTGGCTCGAGGAATTTATCGGCCTGCCGGAGACCTTTCTTGTCAAGGGCATGCGCGGCGAAGCCGTGCGGCAGGCGCAGCAGCTCATCAACATCATCGCCCGCGGCTACGCCGAAGTGCCCGCTGTCACGGTAGACGGCATTTTCGGAGACGCGACCGAGTCCTCGGTGTCAGTCATCCAGTCGCTGCTCGGTCTGCCCACCACGGGCGCTATCGGTCCGCTGACCTGGGAAGGCATGGCCGATCTCGCCGAAACCGTGCTGGCCGGCAGCCAGAGTGCCAGAGGACAGTATCCCGGCTATCCCGTTGGAGAGGAGGCAACGTGATTGTACACCGATGCACAAAAACGCAGCCATATTTTCGATTTGCAGACCTTTCTGCGGCGTATTCAGCAGGCTGAGGGCAGCGCTGCACCGCTCGTGCCGGACGGCATCTGGGATGCAAAGACTGCCGCTGCCGTGCGCGATTATCAGCAGCAGAACTGCCTTCCGGTGACGGGCACCGCCGACCAGCGCACATGGAACGCCATCTACGCTACATATGCCGCGCTTGTCGCCGCCGATGCACTTCCCATGCAGACGGCGTTCTTCCCGCCGGGGAGCGATGCCGTGCTGAAGCCGGGCGCGAAAAGTCCCACGGTGTATGTGCTCCAGCTCATGCTGGGCGAAACTGCGCCGCATTATAACCGGATTGCCGCCGTGCCGCTCACCGGCGAGTACGATGCGGATACACAGTCCGCTGTCAGACATGCACAGAAAATTTTTCAGCTGCCCGAGACTGGCATTACCGATCGAGCCACATGGCAGGCGCTGACAGGGCTGCACAATGCTTTGTTCCAGCGGACACCGCTCGGTTGGCAAATCAATGGAGAATTGCGATTGGAAAATGAAAAATGAACATAAAAAGACCCCGAAACCATGTTTCGGGGTCTTTCTATTCGCCTTATTCGCTGAGCAGCATACGGTCGCTCTCGATATTGAACTTCTCGAGCAGATCGCGGACGGTGAGGTTCTTCTTTTCCTCACCGCGGATATCAACGACAACGCGACCGGCATCCATCATAATCAGACGGTTGCCGTACTGGATGGCGTTCTTCATGTTATGCGTTACCATCAATGTGGTGAGGTTGTCGCGTGCAACGATCTCTTCGGTGATCTGCAGCACCTTATCTGCGGTTTTCGGATCGAGCGCTGCGGTATGCTCATCGAGCAGCAGCAGATCCGGCTTGCGCAGGGTGGCCATCAGCAGGGTCAGCGCCTGACGCTGACCGCCGGACAGCAGACCAACCTTACTGGTCATGCGGTTCTCCAATCCCAGACCGAGCGTTGCCAGCTTTTCGCGATACAGCTCGCGTTCCTCGTTCGTGATACCGGAGCCGAGGCCGCGCTTCTGACCGCGGCGGTATGCCAGCGCCAGATTCTCCTCGATACCCATGGTAGCGGCAGTACCCATCATCGGGTCCTGAAATACGCGGCCGAGGAAACGCGCGCGCTTATGCTCGGGCAGATTGGTCAGATCGTAGCCGTTCAGATGAATCATGCCCGCATCCACCGGATACACGCCTGCGATCAGGTTCAGCGTGGTGGACTTGCCGGCGCCGTTGCCGCCGATGATGGTGACAAAATCGCCGTCCTCAAGGGTCAGGTTCAGGTTGTCAATGGCACGCTTTTCGTTTACCGTGCCCGCGTTGAAGGTCTTGTAAATCCCTTTGAGCTGCAGCATTTTACTTGGCCTCCTTTGCGTCAGTCTTTGCGGCGCTCTTGGCTGCACCGCGGAAATACTTGCCCTTCCAGTACGGAACAGCAAGGAAGATTGCAACGACGAAAGCCGAGATCAGCTTCAGGTCGTTGGTGTTCAGGCCGAGGTTGAGGACCACCTGAATAACCAGATAGTACACAACCGCACCAAGCGATACGCCGAGCAGACGCATCGCAAAGTTGCGGAAAATACGGCTGAACAGCACCTCGCCGATGATGACAGCGGCAAGGCCGATAACGATAGCGCCACGGCCGGCGTTGACATCCGCGAAGCCCTGATACTGACAGTACAGCGCACTTGCCAGCGCAACCAGACCGTTGGACAACATCAGGCCGAGCACCTTGACAAAATCAACATTGATGCCCTGCGCGCGGCTCATGTTCGGGTTTGCGCCGGTCGCACGGATGGAGCAGCCGAGCGCCGTACCGAAGAACCAGTACAGCAGTGCGATAACCACAATCGTAAAGACAGCCGCAACGAAAATCGGATTTTCGATAGTCAGCTTCTTGACGTTGCGCAGCGATACAAGCAGCTTGTAGTTGTCCGGATTGATCGCTACATTTGCTTTTTTGTCCATAATGCGCAGGTTAATGGAGAACAGCGCCAGCTGTGTCAAAATACCGGCCAGAATCGCCGGAATCCCCATACAGGTATGCAGAATACCGGTGATAAGTCCGGCCAGCATGCCGGCAAGGAAAGCGCACAGCATTGCCACCCATACATTCGCGCCGTGCGTCATCATAACGATGCACACCGCACCGCCGGTCGCCATCGTACCATCGACGGTCAGGTCGGCCAGATCGAGCACCTTAAAGGTGATGAATACGCCGATCGCCATCAGTCCCCAGATCAAACCCTGCGCCACTGCACCGGGAAGTGCGGAAAGCAGGCCCGAGAAAAAGCTCACTTAAATTCCCCCAAACAATAATGTTATCTGATAAAGCGTAAAAACGCTATCTTCATTATAGCAAATTTTCGGGTTATTGCAATGATAACTTGCCGTTTTCGCGGATTATTTTGTTTCCTACCGTTTTTCTATGCTATTTTTAGCAGAAAAAGGAGATGCGAAAGCACCTCCTTTTTCTGCCTATTATTTTCTTATCACATCTGATGATCGAGCGTTACAACCGGATTATAGCGCGAGTCGATCGCTTTCAGGCTGTCATAGATCTTCATCAGCAGGTCGCGTTTGGCATCCTCATCATAGGAAAACGGCACAACAACGTCGAAAATCAGGTTGATCTGGCGTTTGCCGTCCACTACGCGGAAGTCGTGCATGGTAAGCTGTCCGTCGATCTCACGGAGCACGCCGTCGGTCTGCTCACGCAGCGCGTTGACATACGCATTATTGATATCGATCGGATCCATGTGAATGACCAGATACACACCGGTCTGCTGCCAGACACGCTTTTCGGCCTCGTCGATTTCCTCGTGCACAGCCACAAAGTCCGAGTCACTCGGCACTTCGGCATGCAGCGACGCAATCGAGCGCCCTGCACCGTAGTTGTGGATGATCATATCGTGTACGCCGACAATATGGTCGGATTCCATTACAATCCGCCGAATATTGCGGGCAACCACCGGATCGGCGGCTTCGCCGAGCAGCGGCGCAACCGTATCCTTCGCAATGCCGATGCCCGACCAGAGGATAAACGCGGCAACGGCAACGCCCACATAGCCGTCCACCGGCAGCGTGGTAAACCGGCCGGCTACCATGCCGAGTACAACAACAGCCGTAGTAACAACATCATTGCGGCTGTCCTGACCGGCCGCCATCAGCACCGGAGAGTCGATTCTGCGGCCGATATTGACGTTAAACGCGCCCATCCACAGCTTAACCAGCATGGATACGGCAAGAATCCCCATCAGCACCGCCGAGAACGCTACGGCAGCCGGATGCAGAATGCGGTCGAGCGAGGTTTTGAAAAACTCGAAGCCGACCAGAATGATGATGAACGAGACGATCAGTCCCGCGATGTACTCGGTGCGTCCGTAGCCGAACGGATGCTTCGCATCCGGCTCCTTGCCGGAAACCTTGAAGCCGACAATGGAAATCAAGCAGGACAGACCGTCCGACAGGTTGTTGAATGCGTCCGCCGCGATAGAAATCGACCCTGTAAGCAGACCAATGATCAGCTTGAGCGCAAACAGGAACAGGTTGCATGCCAGTCCGACCGCACCGGACAACACGCCGAATTTTTCACGCACCCGCGAATCGCCGGTGTTTTCCGCATCGCGGATGAAAATATGGATAAGTGCGTTTGTCATAGAAGTCCCTTCATATACAGAATGTTATAAATACCAACAATAATTGCTCCCTGCAGAATCATAATTGCCGGTATGCCGAGCATGAAAATATGGTGCAGCGTCTTGTGACGGATGATGAGCATGGTGGCGTACACGCCCGGCCCGCCGCCGATCAGCGCCCAGAAAAACAGCGTGCGCTCGGGCACACGCCTCCAGCCGCGAGCCGCGGCGAGCTTATCGTAAATGCAGACAATCGCGCCGATGACGCTGACTGCAATAAAATAGTACAGCACATACTGCACGGTTGCTGCACCTCCTTTCGGATTTCCTACAATTTTACCACAGGCATTGCCGTATTGCAAAGAAATCAGGTCAAAAATAGCCGTGACTAACGAAAAAGTAGCGGTGTCTAACACAAAAGGCGCCTTTTTAGGCGTCTTTTGTCAGTCTGTCAAAGAAGTATTATTTTAATTTTTACGCTTCGTGCGGCAGCACGCATAAAATAGAATTTGCGAAGCAAATTCATAAATTCCGGGAGCATGGCCCAGGCCACCCTCTCTTGCCGCTATGCGGCAATTCACCTTGTGTATCTCGGAATTTATACAAGGGAAGAAAAAATGTGCCCGTAGGGTGCGGTTTTTCTTCAGTATTCGCTCGAAAACGTGGTTTCGAGCGAGAGGCTGCTCGGAAAACGATAGTTTTTCGACAGCCTCACAAAAGGCGCCTTTTTAGGCGCCTTTTGTCTTTTACAGTCTTTTTCCCTTGCAATCGCAACGACAAATGAAAAATGCACTCACATTTCATTTTTCATTATCATTTTTCGGGTTGCCGCTGTCGAACGGCTCATC
>NZ_CDRQNY010000044.1:0-9709 GCF_977037065.1 Butyricicoccus sp.
AGGAAAATCCAAAAGTTTAGATTTTCCCACAATGCTTATCTTTTGGTCTTTGGTTCGGAATAGTGTAGTGCTGGCGGTCTATCTCTTGTTTTCGGTTGCTTGCTTCCTTACCGTACATGAGCATTTATGCAGGAAATGGGACACAGTCCGCGGGCAATGGAGCAGTTCTTTGATCTGCCGTATCAGGCGCGGCAGGTGCTGACCGATGCGGTATGTATCTCAGACGAACCCGAGGAACGCCGCGCGACGGCTCTCAAGTCGCTTGCAAACGGCGGCGAAGGCTTCTGCGAACGGTTCTGACCGCTTTTCCCGCTCGAACGGCTGTACCTTACGGTGCAGCCGTTTTGCTGTATTCGCCAAAATACGCTGTCTTGACACCTTTTATTTCTAATCGCTTTTCATTGCGTTAGTGCATATTTGGTGGTAGAATAGATACTGAATTATTGTATAAACAACGACTTATATATAATGTAATGGAGAATATTTATGTGGATCGCAGATCATTGGAAAGACTACGCCGTGCTCGACTGCGGCGGCGGTGAAAAAATTGAACGATGGGGCAATCAGATTCTGCAGCGCCCCGACCCGCAGGCTATCTGGCCGCGCGACAAGGACTGCAAAATCTGGAATAAGCCGAACGCTATCTATCATCGCTCGAACGCGGGCGGCGGCAAGTGGGAAATCCGCAAACTGCCCGAGCAGTGGGCTATCCACTACGGTGATTTGACGTTCCAGCTCAAGCCGATGAGCTTCAAGCATACCGGTCTGTTCCCCGAGCAGGCTGCCAACTGGGATTTTATCGACAAGATGATCCGTCACGCAGGCCGCCCGATCAGCGTGCTCAACCTGTTCGCGTACACCGGCGGCGCTACGCTTGCGGCGGCAAACGCCGGCGCGTCCGTCTGCCACGTTGACGCATCCAAGGGCATGGTGCAGTGGGCCAAGGAGAACGCCGCGTCCTCCGGTCTGAGCGACCGCCCGATTCGCTGGATCGTGGATGACTGCAAAAAGTTCGTGCAGCGCGAGATCCGCCGCGGACGCAAGTACGACGCGATTATTATGGACCCGCCGAGCTACGGCCGCGGTCCGTCCGGCGAGACGTGGAAGATCGAGGAGGACGTTGCCGACTTCATAGACCTGACCATGGGCGTGCTGAGCGACAAGCCGCTGTTCGTGCTCATTTCCAGCTACTCCACCGGTCTGGCGCCGTCCGTGATGAGCTATCTGCTCGGCATCACCGCAGGCAAACGCGCCGCCGGCAAGATTGAGGCGCAGGAGCTTGGCCTGCCGGTCGAATCGACCGGTCTGGTGCTGCCGTGCGGCTCGTCGGCACGGTTTATCGCGGAAGAATAATAACCTTTTTTACCGAAGGACGAAAATAAATGAGTGAAATCATCAAAACCGAAAACCTGCAGTACGCCTATCCTGCCGAGGACGGACAGCTTTCCGTTCCCGTGCTAAAGGGCGTAAATCTTTCCATCCGGCGCGGCGAGTTCGTCGCGGTGCTCGGTCACAACGGCTCGGGCAAGAGTACGCTTGCCGGCTGCTTCAACGCGATCCGTCTGCCGACCGGCGGCGTATGCTACGTTGACATGATGGACACCCGCGACGAAAACAACACCTACGATGTGCGCAAAACCGTCTCGATGGTATTCCAGAATCCGGACAACCAGCTTGTCGCCACCGTTGTTGAAGAAGATGTCGCATTCGCGCTGGAGAACATGGGCGTGCCTCCCGAGGAAATCCGCAAGCGCGTTGACGATGCACTGCGTGCCGTCGGCATGTACGAATACCGCGCACAAGCGCCGCACCGTCTGTCCGGCGGACAGAAGCAGCGAATCGCAATCGCAGGCGTTATCGCCATGATGCCGCGCTGCGTTGTGCTCGATGAGCCGACCGCCATGCTCGATCCCCAGGGCCGCCGTGAGGTCATGAATGTTGTCCGTGAGCTGAACCGCAAATTCGGCATCACCGTTATCCTTATCACCCACCACATGGACGAAGCCGTGCAGGCGCAGCGTGTGGTTGTCATGCACAAGGGCAACGTGCTGATGGACGGCGCTCCGCGCGAGATTTTCACGCAGGTGGACAAGCTGCGTGCGGCTTCCCTGACCGTACCGCAGACCATCGAAGTCCTGTACGACCTCGATCAGCAGGACGGCGAAAAGCTACCGATCGACGCACTCTCGATTGAGGAATGTGCAGATATTCTCGAACAAGAATACTTGAATTGATTATCCGAAGGAGAATCTTATGTCAACCATACTTGAAACGAGGGGCTTGACGCACGTTTACGGCGCAGGCACCCCCTTTGAGCGTGTTGCACTTGACCATGTTGACCTGAAAATCGAAAAAGGCGAAATTCTCGGTGTGATCGGTCACACCGGTTCGGGCAAGTCTACGCTCATTCAGCACCTGAACGGTCTGCTGCAGCCGTCCGAAGGCGAGGTCCTGCTCGATGGCAAGTCCATCTGGGATGCCAAGGGCAAGTGCAGCCGCGAAACGCGCTTCCGCGTCGGTCTGGTGTTCCAGTATCCGGAATACCAGCTGTTCGAGGAGACCATCGCAAAGGATATTGCCTACGGCCCGACCAACATGAAGCTGCCGCAGGCCGAGATTGACGAGCGCGTGCGCGAATCCATGGCGGCAGTCGGCCTTGCACCCGAGCTTGCCGACCAGTCTCCGTTTGCGCTGTCCGGCGGCCAGAAGCGCCGCGTTGCCATCGCAGGCGTTATCGCCATGCGGCCGGATGTGCTCGTGCTCGATGAGCCGACCGCCGGTCTCGACCCGGCCGGCCGTGACGAGATTTTTGAGCTGGTCCGCAGCTACCACAAGCAGTCCGGCGCGACCATCCTCATCGTGTCCCACTCGATGGAGGATATCGCACAGATTGCCGACCGTCTGCTTGTGATGAACCACGCCAAGGTACTGTTCTGCGACACGCCGCGCGAGGTTTTCTCGCACGCGGACGAGATCATTGCCGCAGGACTGGACATCCCGATGATCACCAAGGTCATGCTTGAGCTGAAAAAGCGCGGTCACGATGTTGATACCTCGGTCTACACCGTAGCGCAGGCAATGGATGCCCTGCGTGCCTGCAAGCGGAAGGAGGCTGCTCACGAATGCTGAAGGACATTACCCTCGGTCAGTTTTTTCCGGGCAACAGTGCGGTGCACCGTCTTGATCCGCGCGTAAAGATCGTGCTGACGGTGGCATTCATCGTGCTGCTGTTTCTCGCGCAAGGCCCGGTTTCCTATGCGCTGATCATCGCATTTCTTGCCGTTGTCATCGGTATTTCGCGTATTTCGCCCAAAATGGTGCTGCGCGGCCTCAAGCCGATCCTGTTCATCGTTATCTTCACAGCGGTGCTCAACCTGTTCTATACACCAGGCACCTACATTTTCCAGTGGCACTTCCTGCACATCAGTGTGGAAGGCGTTAAGCTGGCCATTTTCATGGTACTGCGCCTGATGCTGCTCATCATCGCAACATCTATGCTCACCTACACCACCTCACCGATTCAGCTGACCGACGGACTCGAGCGTCTGCTTTCTCCGCTCAAAAAGCTGCACGCGCCGGTGCATGAGCTGTCCATGATGATGTCGATCGCACTGCGCTTTATCCCGACCCTCATCGAAGAGACCGAGAAGATCATCTCGGCACAGAAGGCGCGCGGTGCAGATTTCGACTCTGGCAACCTGATTCAGCGTGCCAAGGCTATGATCCCGATTCTCGTGCCGCTGTTCATCTCGGCGTTCCGCCGTGCAGACGAACTCGCAACCGCCATGGAGTGCCGACTGTACCGCGGCGATGTTGGCCGTACCCGCATGCGCCAGCTGAAGATTGCCCGCGTAGATGTTTGCGCTTTATTGTGGGTTGCGGTTTTGTTCGCAGTTGTTATTATACTCAAGCATTTTGGCCTTTGATAATTGAAAATTGATAATGGAGAATTGCGGTATCGCATAAAGTGCGATTTATTATAATCGGCGCTTTTGCACCGCACCTTCATTTTCCATTTTTCCATTCTCAATTCTCCATTCACGACCCACTAAGAGTAACTGAAATGATGAAAAATATTGCAGTAGTGCTGTCTTACGACGGCACCCACTATAACGGCTGGCAGATTCAGAAAAACGGTCCTTCGATTCAGGAGAGCATGGAGGACGCGATTTTTCATCTGCTGAAGCAAAAAGTTCATGTTTCCGGTGTCGGACGCACGGATTCCGGCGTTCATGCCCGCCGGTATGTAGCAAACTTCCACGCAGACTGCACGATCCCGATGGACCGTCTGCCGTATGCGCTGAGCAGCTTTCTGCCCGAGGACATTGCGGTTTCCGGCGCAGTCGAGGTTCCCGAGGACTTCGATGCGCGCTTCAACTGCACCAAAAAGGAATACGCCTATTATCTGTTTCCTTCCACCCTGCGGGACCCGTTCCACGCGCGGTACGCATATCGGTACAATTATCCGCTGGATATTACAAAAATGCAGGAAGGCGCACAGTATTTTGTCGGCAAGCAGGACTTTGCATCCGTGAGAAGTCAGGGCACACCGGTCAAGAGCACGGTTCGTACTATTTTCTGGTGCGAGGTGGAGCCGGTGGATGACCTCATCCGCATCCGTGTCTGCGGCGACGGCTTCCTTTACAACATGGTCCGCGCGATTGCGGGCACGCTGACGTATGTCGGCGGCGGCAAGCTGGCGCCCGAGCAGGTGCGCGACGTACTGCTCGCCTGCGACCGAGAGCAGGCCGGACCGACCCTGCCTGCCTGCGGTCTGTTCATGAACCGCCTGTGGTACGACGATACACCCGAACTGGACAGATTCCGCCTGTCGGACTGACAATTTTCAAGTTTTATTCACATTTTCACCCACAAAACACGCTACAATAAGGAGGCGGGATTTCATGAGCGAACAGAACCCAAAGCAGAATATCATCCGCTTTCCGCTCTCCAGGAGGGAGCGCCGTCAGCGCCTGTTCGACAGCAAGGACGCGCGTATCCGCACGACCGCCCTGCTCCGCATGCTCTGCGGCTGGGCTCTGGTGCTGGGAACAGCCATGTTCCTGATCGCCAACTACCGTATTTTTACACCGACCTCGCTGCGCACACTCGGCAGCTATATTGCGGCCGGTATTCGCTCGCATGACGGCGATATCACCACCATCAACTACGAAAACGAGACCTTCAGCGACGGTGCGCTGTTTGAATCCGGTCTGGCGTACGCGGACAGTGACGCGCTGTTCCTGTCCCGTGCGGGCAGCATGACCACGCTGCGCTATTCGCTCGGCTACTCCGATCCCGCGGTGGAGAGCAGCACGAATCATGTGCTCGTGTACGACCGCGGCGGCGTCAAAGCCGCACTGGTCGGCTCGGCAGGCGCTGTCGCGGAGCTGGAGCTGGAATCCACCATCCTGAACGGTTCGATCGGCCGCAGCGGCCGTTTCGTGCTCACCACCAACGAGCACGGCTACCGTACCGCCGCTGCCGTTTACGACACCGCAGGAAAAGAGGTTTTCAAATACTGTGCATCGGAATACTATATTGTATCTGCCGTACTCTCGCCGGACTGCAATACGCTCGGCATTCTCGCCTTCCGGCAGAACGGCGTAACGCTTGAGTCCCATGTGCTGTTCTTTGATGTGTCCTCCGGCAAGCAGGTTTCGGACACCGCACTGACTGACGCGCTCGGTGTAACGCTCACTTATTCCGAGAACAACGCCGCCATCGCGCTGTGCGACACCGGCCTGTATCATGTCACCCGCAGAGGCACGGTCGATGTGCTGCTCGAGCTCAGCTCGCAGGATCTGATCGCCACTGCCTCTCAGGGCAGTACGATGGCTGTCGCTGTGCGCTCCTACCTGAACGATGCACGCAGCGACCTCTATACCGTCCGCAACGGCAGTCTGCACGGTCCGTTCGCACTGACCGAGGAGCCGACGGCGCTTGCCGTCTCCAACGCCGGTACGGCGGTGCTGTCTGCGTCCGGCGTTACGGTCTACAACACCTCCGCCGAGCCGCAGTGGCACAACGATGATGCTGTCGGCGCACGCCGTGTGCTCATGACCGATGACGGTACGGTTTTCCTGCTCTACAACCGCAACGCGCGTATCTTTACCGCGCATTCCGAACGATCCGAGGAAGTGCATGCAGATAACTGATATCAACGATATGATTTCCACAGCGGCGCAGCTGCTCAACGCGCCTGACCTGATCCTCATTGCCGTGCTGCTGGCCAACGTGTGGCTCGGTGCCCGACGCGGACTGGTCGGTGCGCTGTACGGCGTGCTCGGCCGCATCGGCATGATCGCCGCGTCGGTCGCCGCCGCCAAGTATACCGCACCGTATATCGCGCAGTGGGTGGTCGTGCCGGCAGTCGGTCAGCTGTTTGAAAAACAGGCCGCACTTAAAACCGCCGAAGGCGTGCTGGACGGTCTGCGGCAGAGCGTCACCGAAGCGGCTGTCGGCATGTCGGAGAGCATCGCGTTCTCTATGCTTGTGGTGCTGTTCAGCGTGCTGTTCGGACGGCTCATCTGGATTTTCGGCCGCAGCCTCAAGCTCATTGTTCGGCGTACTCCGCTCAGCGCACTCGATTCCGCAGGCGGCGCACTCATCGGCTTTGTAACCGGCGTCGCATTCGTCTGCATCCTGCTGATCGTGCTGCAGTGGCTGTTCCCGATCACCTATACGTCGCTCGGCTATCTCTCGCCGGAGCGCGTCAAGCATACGCTGCTGCTCAAACAGCTTGTGGACGTTTTACCTATCGCCATTTAATGGAGAACACCTTAATTCTCCATTTTTCAATTTTCCATTCCCTAAAGGAGTTTAACCTATGAATATGCCAATGTGCTCGCGGTGCAAGAAAAACATCGCGGTGGTGTTCATCACCAAAATCGAGGGACCGGATAAGACCACCCAGGAGGGTCTGTGCCTCAAGTGCGCACGCGAACTGGGTGTCAAGCCGCTCGACAACATCATGGAGCAAATGGGTATCACCGAGGATGACCTCGAAGCGCTCTCCGGTGAGATCGGCTCCCTGTCCGACCTCAACGACCTGGTTCCCGCCGGTTCGGACGGCACGGACGACGACGCACCCCATGAGACCGATCCGGTCGCTGCCGGCACTCTGCCGGGGCAGCCCGCAGGTGGCTCTCACGATGAGACCCGTACCCGTTCTTCCCGCAAGGAGGACAAAAAGCGCAAATATCTGAACAATTACTGTGAGAACCTGACCCAAAAGGCCGCAGAAGGCCGCATTGACCACATCGTGGGCCGCGACCGCGAGACCGACCGCGTCATTCAGATTCTGAACCGCCGCCAGAAGAACAACCCGTGCCTGATCGGCGAACCCGGTGTCGGCAAGACAGCCGTTGCCGAGGGTCTGGCAGTCCGCATCAACGAGGGCCGCATTCCGTTCAAGATGCGCAACAAGGAGGTCCATCTGCTCGACCTGACCGCTCTCGTGGCGGGCACGCAGTTCCGCGGCCAGTTTGAGAGCCGCATGAAGGGCCTGATCGACGAGGTAAAGCGTATCGGCAACATCATCCTCGTCATCGACGAGGTGCACAACATTGTCGGCACCGGCGATTCCGAAGGCTCGATGAACGCCGCAAACATCCTCAAGCCTGCCCTCGCCCGCGGTGACATTCAGGTCATCGGCGCGACTACGCTCAAGGAGTACCGCAAGTATATCGAGAAGGACGCTGCGCTCGAGCGCCGTTTCCAGCCGGTCTATATCGGTGAGCCGTCGGTTGCCGAGACCACCGAGATTTTGAAGGGCATCCGCTCGTACTACGAGACCTTCCACGGCGTTACTGTTTCCGATGAGATGTGCCGCCGTGCCGCTGAGATGAGCGAACGCTATATCACCGACCGTTTTCTGCCGGATAAGGCCATCGACCTGATCGACGAGGCGTGCTCGCGCCTCAATCTGGATTCTCCGCAGCTGTCCGAGATTCCCGAGCTGCAGAACGATCTTGAGCGCCTGCAGGCACAGCTTGACGAGCTGACCCAATCCTCTGCCCGTGCCGAGGAGGAGGAGACCTACGCCAAGATCGCCACCTGCCGCAGCCGCATTCTGCAGGTGGAGGCACAGCTGCACGAGCTGCTGACCAAGCCTGCACCGCAGGTTGACGAACAGCTTCTGGCTGAGGTGATCGAAATCTGGACCGGCATTCCGGCATCCAAGGTAGCGGCACAGGAGTCTGCACGCCTGCGCGATATGGAATCCCGCCTGAAATCGCACGTTATCGGTCAGGACGAAGCCGTAGACGCGGTCTGCGCGTCCATCCGCCGCAACCGCGCGGGCATCAGCCCCAAGCGCAAGCCGGCATCCTTCCTGTTCGTCGGCCCGACCGGCGTCGGCAAGACCGAGCTGGTCAAGCAGCTTGCTCTCGACCTGTTCGACTCGCCGGATGCACTCGTGCGTCTCGACATGTCCGAATATATGGAAAAGCACACAGTTTCCCGCCTGATCGGTTCCCCTCCGGGATACGTCGGCTACGATGAAGCCGGTCAGCTGACCGAGAAGATCCGCCGCCGTCCGTACTCTGTCGTTCTGTTCGACGAGATCGAGAAGGCGCATCCGGATGTACTCAATTCTCTGCTGCAGATTCTGGATGACGGCCGTCTGACCGACGCGCAGGGCCGCGTTGTCAGCTTCGAGAACACGGTCATCGTTATGACCTCGAACGCCGGTTCGCAGTCCAATAACACGCCTGCAGGCTTCGGCCGCACCGTGTCTCAGATGAGCAAGGACCGCGTGATGAAGGCTCTTGAAGAAATCATGCGTCCGGAGTTTCTCAACCGCATTGACGAGATTATCGCGTTCAACCAGCTGTCCGAGGATAACTTCCGCCATATCGCTGAGATCATGCTCGGTGAGCTGCGCACCACGCTCGCGGATAAGGATATCCGCCTGACGTGGGACGACAGCCTGCTCGGCCTGCTCACCGAGAAGTCCTACTCGGTCAAGTACGGTGCCCGCAATCTGCGCCGCCTGATCGAAAAGGAGATCGAAAATCCGCTGGCCACCGCCATCGTCACCGGTGATAAGCCGCTGATGGGTGCACACCTGTCCGCTGAGGACGGCAAGGTTAAGCTAGATACTATATAACACACGAAAACCGCCTGAACAGGCGGTTTTCTTTTGCACGCAGATTGACAATTCCTGTCGAATACGATATAATCGTGTAAATTACTGGAGGTGTTATTTATGGATTTCAGCGATTCCTCGACTTTCTCCACCGCATCCGGCAAGGACTATCATTACGTTGTTCTGCAGGTTACTTTGAAGGAAAAATTTCTCGGCACCGGTTCCGGCAACCTGACCGAACTGGAAGAAGCGATTAACCATCAAGCGCAAAAGGGTTATCGCCTGCACACGATTACTACATCGAATGGCGGCAGCAAGGGTTTGATGGGCGGCGACCGCATTCAGGCAACCATGGTATTCGAAAAGGTTATTTAACAAAGTAAAAACCGCTCTGTCGAGCGGTTTGAGGCTGTCGAAAAACTATCGTTTTCCGAGCAGCCTCTCGCTCGAAACCACGCTTTCGAGCGAATACTGAAGAAAAAACGCGCCCTACGGGCGCATTTTTTCTTCCCTTGTATAAATTCCGAGATACATGCTCCCGGAATTTATGAATTTGCTTCGCAAATTCTATTTTATGCGTGCTGCCGCACGAAGCGTAAAAATTAAAATAATACTTTT
>NZ_CDRQNY010000045.1:0-9696 GCF_977037065.1 Butyricicoccus sp.
ACATACTATGCCTTGAAGAATCACGCAAAACCTGCGATAATAGTAGGAGTTAGAATCACTCGAATATGAAAGCGAATTTTGCTATGAAACATATCTGTATTGGCATCACGGCGCACGTTGATGCCGGAAAAACTACTCTGTCGGAAGCCATGCTGTACCAGGCGGGTGCGCTGAAAAAATTAGGCCGCGTGGACCATCAGGATGCGTTCCTCGATACGTTTGCGCTCGAGCGCGCGCGCGGCATCACAATTTTCTCCAAGCAGGCGGAGTTCTCCCTGTCGCACACCGAGGTGACACTGCTGGACACGCCCGGTCACGTTGACTTTTCGGCGGAGATGGAGCGCACACTGCAGGTGCTCGACTGTGCGGTGCTGGTCATCAGCGGCACGGACGGCGTACAGGCGCACACAGAAACGCTGTGGCGGCTGCTGACGCGTCAGGGAATCCCGACGTTTCTGTTCATCAACAAGATGGATTTGGACGGTGCAGACCGAAATGCACTCCTGCAGGAGCTGAAATCACGGCTGGACAGCGGCTGCGTGGACTTCACTTCGACGGACACAATGGCAGAGGAGCTTGCGGTGTGCGATGAGGGTCTGCTCGAGCAGTACCTCGAGACAGGAATGGTGGGCGACAGCCAGATCGCACAGCTGGTTGCGGAACGAAAAGCGTTCCCGTGCTACTTCGGCTCGGCGCTCAAACTGGACGGCGTGGACGCGCTGCTGGATGGTCTGGAACGCTATCTTCCTGCACCGCAGTACGGCGCGGACTTCGGTGCGCGTGTGTTCAAAATCGCGCGTGACGCACAGGGCAACCGCCTGTCATATCTCAAAATCACCGGCGGTGCGCTTTCCGTGCGCGAGCAGCTTTCGGGCGGCGAGGACGGCGGCTGGCAGGAAAAGGTGAGCGGCATCCGCATTTACTCGGGCGAAAAATTCCGCACGGCTGAGCGCGTCGAGAGCGGCATGGTCTGTGCGGTGACCGGACTCACGCACACGCGTCCGGGCATGGGTCTTGGCGCGGAAGCCGGTGCGCTGCCGCCGGTTCTGGAACCCGTTCTCGGGTACCGCGTGTGCCTGCCGGAAGGGTGTGACGCGCATGTCATGCTGCGCAATCTGCGCCAGCTCGAGGAGGAGGACCCGCAGCTTCGCGTGGTGTGGAACGAACGATTAGGCGAAATCCATTTGCAGCTCATGGGCGAGGTACAGCTGGAAATCCTCACCAGCGTTATCGCGGAACGCTTCGGCGTGGATGTGACCTTTGACGAGGGCAGCATCGTCTACCGCGAGACCATCACCGAGCCGGTGATCGGCATCGGCCATTTCGAGCCGCTGCGGCATTACGCTGAGGTGCATCTGCTGCTTGAACCGGCAGAGCGCGGCAGCGGCATTCAGCTGTCAACGGCGTGTCCGACCGATGTGCTCGACCTGAACTGGCAGCGATTGATCCTCACGCATCTGGCGGAAAAAACGCACTTGGGCGTGCTGACCGGCGCACCCATCACGGATGTGAAGATAACCATTCTTGCAGGACGCGCACACGTCAAGCACACGGAAGGCGGTGACTTTCGCGAGGCGACCTACCGCGCCGTCCGCAACGGCCTTATGCGCACAGAAAGCCTGCTGCTTGAGCCGTATTATGCGTTTCGGCTGGAGCTGCCGGACGAGTGCGTCGGACGCGCCATGACCGACATTCAGCGAATGAACGGCACGTTCGAGCCTCCGGAACAGGGTGCTCACGGCTCGCTTCTGACCGGAACGGCGCCGGTTTCCACCATGCGCAACTACTGGACCGAGGTTGCCGCGTACACCAAGGGACGCGGTCGGCTGTCGTGCACACCGGACGGCTATGCGCCCTGCCACAACGCGGAGGAAGTCATCTCGGCAGCCGCCTACGACCCGACCGCCGATGTGGAAAATACGCCGGATTCCGTGTTCTGCTCGCACGGCGCAGGCTATGTCGTCAAGTGGAACGAGGTGCCCGAGCACGCGCATGCGGACACCTCAAATGTGCTGAAACCTAAGGAAGAAGAGCCGGAAAAAGTCCGTCCGGCGCGTTCCTCCGGCACAGGCGGCGGAGACGGCTTCGGCGGCGATGCGGAACTGCGGGCCTTGTTTGAACGCACCTACGGTCCAGTCAAAAACCGCGGCTTTGAGGCCTTCCAGCAGAGCCGCAAAAAGGCGGCCACGCTCGAGCAGCTGTACGTTACCCGCATCCGTGAGGACGATTATCTGCTCGTGGACGGCTACAACATCATCTTCTCGTGGGACGAGCTGCGCGACATTGCCGCCCGTGATGTCAACGCAGCCCGTGAAGCGCTCGTCAACGTGCTGAGCAATTATCAGGGTGTGCGCAGATGCCATCTTATTCTCGTGTTCGATGCCTATAAGGTCAAAGGCGGAACCGGCTCGATCGAGCAGCGCGGCGGTATCCATATCGTCTACACCAAGGAGGCCGAAACCGCGGATATGTACATTGAGCAGGCGTCCTACGACCTGTCGCGCAAGCACCGTGTTCGCGTGGCTACATCGGACGGCATGGAGCAGATGATCATTCTCGGCCATGGCGCAGAGCGTATCTCCGCGACCGAGCTGCACTGGGAAGTAGAGCAGGCCAATGAGCATATTGAGGCAATTCTGAAAAAATTGTAAACAAAAATCGGTTTGGACTTGAATTCATAGTAAACCTGTGGTATATTAGTGAAAAGGGGAATTTGCAACTATGAAGATTTCAACCAAAGGAAGATATGCGCTTCGTCTGATGATCGACTTGGCGCAGCATGACGCAGGCGGCTACATTCCGCTGCGCGATATCTCCAAGCGACAGCAGATCTCGGCCAAGTATCTGGAGCAGATCGTGGTGCAGCTTTCGCGTGCGGGCTTTGTCATCTCGACGCGAGGCGCACAGGGCGGCTATCAGCTGGCGCGGCATCCTTCGGAGTATACCGTGGGCGATATTCTGCGCATTACCGAAGGCTCTCTTGCGCCGGTGGCGTGTTTGGAGCACGAGCCGGTGGATTGTCCTCGTGTAGATGAATGCATTACGCTCAGCTTTTGGCGCGGATTGTATGACGCAATCAATAATTATGTTGATTCGGTCACGCTCGAGGATCTTGTCAACAACGGAACGCTTAATTTTTCCATCTAACGCAAAAAGACAGACGATTTTTCGTCTGTCTTTTTTTCGTTGAGTAATGGAGAATGAACGATGCGGTTTTATCTTCTGTGTGCGTGCATGTGGTTTACAGGCGGTGCACCGAGTCGGCGCATCCTACAATATAACGTGATAATGTCGTGTAGACAGCAAAAGAAAAAGGGAACACCCCGCAGGCATTCCCTTTGCATATAAACTTATGCTCGATGCAGCAGCTTTTTGACACTGAGCAGCATCTCGCGGCTGTTGAGTGCCGCAACCGCGCCGAACAGCGCAATCTGCCAGACGAGCCACAGTGGCGGCTCAAGCAGCATGAGCATGGACTGTACGGTAAGCAGAATCACGGTCAGCGCCAAGCGCGGCACCTTCCAGCGGACCGGCATGAACCGCCGGCTGTCGATCGCACGGTACAGGAACAGAGCCACATAGCTGATGAGCGTTGCCAGCGCCGCACCGGTGCCGCCCATCCGCGGGATGAGCAGGGCGTTCAGACCGATGTTAATGACCGCGGAGAATGCCGTGGACAGGAAGGACGCAACCGTCTTCTTTTCCAGCAGGTACACGCTTTTCTGGAAGCTGGACAGGCAGTTGAAGCCCGCGCCGACCGCCAGAATCGGGATGAACGTCCAGCCGATATAGTAGCTGGGCACGGCGAGAACCGTCATAGCCAGCTTGGCGCACATTACGCCGCCGGACGCGATGATGAACACGATGGACGAGTATGTGTTGCCGACGTTCGAGAAGAACGTGATCTGCTCCTCCTTGGTGTTGTTGTTGACCATGGATATCTGCCATGCATCAACAAAGATGGACGCAACAAGCGCGATCAGTGTCGGCACACGGTAGGAGATCGAGTAGATGGCGCTGACTGCAGTATCCTGCATGGAAGCGAGGAACACCTGATCCGAGAAGCCAATGATATACACGAGAATCGCATCCGGTACGAGCGGAAGCGAGTATGCCAGCATGCCGCGCCACAGGTGCATGTCCAGACGCTTGAGCTTGACGTACTTCCACAAACCGGCAATAATGAACAGGCAAACAGTGGAAAGCGCGTCCGAGCAGATGATGGAGAACACATAGCCGAGGATGTTCCAGCGGAACACCTTCAGGTAGAGGATGTTCAGCATGATGGTGACGAACGTACGGAAAATGCCGTCGATCGCGTACAGGCGGACGTGGCCGAGCGCGCGGATGAACTGGCTGCACACATTCTGCGTGCACGAGGTCAGAACATACAGGTAGATGATCCACTGATACTCAAGCAGTGAGCCGGTAACACCCGCCGAGGTGTTATAGTGGATGAGACTCAGCAGCGGATGGAACGGCAGTGCGATAATAAAGCCGCACAGCACGGTCACAAGCGCAATGGTAAACACACTGCGCTTGTAATACTTGCGCTCAAGTCCGTAGCGGATGACCGCCTGTCCGATGGACAGCGACACCACCGGATACAGAATACTGGTGGTCTTGATGATCAGGTCGGCGACACCCATTTCATCCTGCGTCATCATGCCGGTGTAGAAACGCAGCATGAGGATGACGAGAATCTTGGAACTGAACGTGCCTATCGCAAAGATAAAGGTATTGCCGAGAAGGCGTTTGTATTGATTCATTTTTTGCCCTTTCTCAGCCGGAGTGTGTGGCACTGGTCGGTAACGCGGTCGGTCAGCCATGCAGCGATAATGCCGCACAGCACGCCGATGACCGCTCCGGCCAGTACGTCGGTCGGGTAATGGACGCTGGCATACAGCCGCGAAAACGCAATGGCTGCCGCCAGCAGAAAGGCCAGAAAACCGGTTTTATGGTGGAAGAAGTACAGCGCCGAGGCTGCCGCAAATGAGCTGAGCGTGTGCCCAGACGGAAACGACCACGGGTCCTCCGGAACGAGCAGCGCCGTCAGGTCGGTGTGGGTGACAAATGGACGCGGCCGCATGACAAGGTTCTTGAGGAACACGTTGCCAAGCAGAAAGCCGACACCGAGCGCGATCAGCATCGCCGCACCGGCGCGGCGTGTTCGCCGGAAGAACAGCAGCAGTACGGCAAGCGTAATCCAGACAGCACCGTAGCTGCCCAGCAGGGAGAACACCTTCCAGACTGTGTCGGACAGACCACCGCGCCAGTGCTCCGAGATGTACGCGAGAACGCCGTAGTCAACTGAATGCACAATATCGAGCAGAATATCCATTTACCGGAATCGCCGCCTTTCAGGATTAGAAGTTGTTTTATGATGGGGGGATGGCTATGGAAACAACTTCCCGGTTATTTTTCGGAAGCAGAACGGTCTACCTTGTCCACGATGAGGGCAATCGCCTGGTCACCGGTGACGTTGGTAGCAGTGCCGAAGCTGTCCTGCGAGAAGTGCAGGGCGATGATAAGCTGCTGCATCGGGTCGGTGAAGCCGAGCATCGAGGTGATCAGGCCCAGTGCCGACATAACACCGCCGCCCGGTACACCCGGAGCCGCAACCATGGTAACGCCCAGCATGAATACAAACGGAGCAAACATGGCAAAGGTCGGGGTTATGCCGCTTGCAAGCATGATGCCCATCGAGCCGAGTACGAGGCAGATGGTATCGCCGTTGAGGTTGATGGTAGCGCACAGCGGAACGACAAAGTCGGCAACGTCGTTATTTATATTGTTATTATATGCACAGTTCAGCGCAATCGGAATAGTCGATGCAGACGACTGGGTGCCGAGTGCGGTAAAGTACGCCGGAGCGGCGTTCTTCATGCTTTTGAAGTGGTTCTTGCGGCAGACAATGCTTGCCAGACCAAACTGAGACACGATGTACAGCAGCTGCAGCACAATAATGATAGCATACAGGGAAGCGAACATCTTGACGGTAGCCGCCAGACGGCCCTCGGCTGCGATGTTGGCGAACAGACCTGCGATGTGGATCGGGATCAGCGGAATGATAATGCGGCTGAGTACGCCGGTAACGATCTTCTGCAGATCGCGGAAAACGTTCAGCAGGGAATCGCCCTTAAGGTTTGCCATGCCGATGCCGATCACGAACGCGAGCACAAGTGCAGTCATAACGCCGAACACCGGGTCAACCGTGATGGAGAACAGCGGCTCGAAGGCGTTGCTCTCGAGTACATCGCCGGTGATGGGCTGAATGATCCCCGGCAGAACGGCCTTGCCGATGAAGAAGGTCAGCAGGCCGGAAATAACGGTTGTGCCGTAGGCCAGCAGCAGGGTCAGACCGAACAGACGGTTGGCCTTCTTGCCAAGCTCTGCCATGCCGACCGTGATGAACGACAGGATGATCAGCGGGATCATGAATGACAGGAAGGTTGAGAACAGCGAGGTAAAGGTTGCCAGCAGGCGGATGATGGCAACAAAGAACGCAGTGTCCGCGATGCCGAACCACTGTCCGCACATACCGATGAGGATACCGGCGATGATGCCGATAATCAGTCGAATTAACAGTCCTAATTGTTTCACTTGCATTTACTCCTCTTTTTCACAAAAATTTTAGCATACTAATAATACTATAGCAGAAAAGAGCCGTGATAGCAAGTTAAAGCGACAGATTATGACGGCGTATACCGAATTTATCCGAATTTGTGGTTGCTATCATGAATACAGGGCGCTATAATATAAAGGTATACCTGTCGAATAATGGCGGGTGCATCGAGAATCCAAAGCATATTCCAAGCATAGATTAGTTAAGAGGTATACTCATGGCAGATAAAAGCGCAAACAAACCGAAGAAGGGAGCGCATTTGATCAAAAAGCAGGCCAAAAAGCCGGAAAAACCGGCGCAGGTCATCCGGACGGAAGCGAAGCAGCCGAAGAAGAAACGTCGTGTTCCTATCGGTGTAAAGATTGCCGTCGGCGTTGTCATTGCGGCGGCAGCCGGTGCATTCGGCTATGTGTACTGCTACCCGAATGTTTTTCCGGGTGTGACTGTCGGACCGATCGCGGTCGGCGGCATGAACCGCGATGATGCGGCAAACACCATCGAGGACCAGAGTGCGCCGCTGTACGAGGGCAAGAACGTCACGGTGACGATTTACGGCTCCAACTATGATATTCCGGTCGATAAGGTGCTGAAAAACGTGGACGGCATCCAGTCCGCCGAGAACGCCTATGAAATAGGCCGTACCGGCAATCCGCTCGAGCGCGTGCGCGATATCATCGGCGCAATGCGCGGTCACAGAGAGGCGCAGATTGCGGCAACTGTAGATGAGGAAAGCCTGCGCGGCACGCTTAACGAAATCGCGGACACGGCGCTGACCGAACCGGTCAATCCGACCTGGGAACTGAAGGACAGCAATCTGATCGTGCATTCTGGCAAGCCGGGCGTCAAGTTTGACACGGATGCGGTAGAGCAGGCGCTGACTGATCAGATCCGCCTGATGGACTTTGAGCCGTATGAGGTCTCGACCGATGTGACAGCCGCTCCGGCGATTGACGTTGACAAGATTGCAGCCGACATTATCGGTGACCCGGTCAACGCTACCGTCAGCAAGGAGGACGGCAAGACCATCATCGCCGGCAAGACAGGCGTGTCGTTCGACACCGATAAGGCCAAGGAGATCATTGGCGACGGCTCGCAAGAGACCTACACCATTCCTGTGACGATCACCCAGCCGTCCATCACGGCAGAGACGCTCAAGGCGAAGCTGTTCCACGATACGCTCGCGCGCACGGCGACCAATCTCGATGAGGGCAACGCACCGCGTACGAACAATATCCGTCTGGCGGCTAAGGCCATCAACGGCACTATCCTCAATCCGGGCGACGAGTTTTCCTATAACGGCACGGTTGGCGAGCGCACAGCCGCACGCGGTTATCAGGAGGCGCATGCCTACTCGGGCGGCAAGATTATTGACGAGTTCGGCGGCGGTGTCTGCCAGCCGTCCTCGACGCTGTACATGGCTGTACTGCGTGCCGATTTGAAGGTGACCGAACGACATAATCATTCGTTTACCGTGTCCTACACACCGCTCGGCGAGGATGCAACCGTGGATTACGGCAATCTGGATTTCCGGTTCGTCAACAATACGGCGTATCCGGTCAAGATTCTTGCCGAGCAGACCGACGGTCAGATGATCATGACCATTGTCGGCACCAAAACGAGCGACAAGACGGTCACGACCCGCACAGAGGTGCTCGAGACCTACAAGCCGGAGACCGTTACAAAGACGGACAGCTCGATGGAGGCAGGCGAGAGCCGCGTGGAGACCTCGGGCATCACGGGCTACTCGACCAAGACCTACAAGCAGATTATTGAAAATGGCAAGACGACCGAGGTGCTGGCCAACAGCTCCACCTATTCCAAGCGGGATGAGGTCGTGTACGTCGGTGAATGATAAAGAAAACGGAGAATTTTATGAACAATTTTACAGCTGAGACCCGCAGACAGCTTAAGCGGGAGCAGAAGGCGCGTGTAATGGAAAACCTTGGACGGTGTATCGGCATCCAGCTGATGTACCTCGTGCCGTATGTGCTGCTGATGGTGATCCTGTACGTTTCCGTGTTCGGCAGAGCGTTCGCGCTCATCGCAGGCGGTGTTTCTGCGAATGATTACCAGTTGATGGCGGCACTCTCGCGTGGACTGAATACGGTATGGTTGTGCATTGCGCTTATGCTGGCGATCACGGGCCCCCTGCAGTTCGGCCTCATGCACTTTTACATCGGTCTCGCACACAGCGAGGATGTAACGGTGGGTATGCTCATGTACCCGTTCACCTCGCTGAAAAGTGTCTGGGCGGGCATCCGCATGGTGTTTACGCTGTGGCTGCGCGGCATTATCTGGTCAATCGTACCGACCGTCATCTATTCGGCAATCGTATTTTCGGTTGCTGTGGTTGTCTCGGATACAGCACAGTATCAGGTGATTGCGGGAGCGCTGCAGGTTGTGTACCTGCTGGTGATGATTCCGATTCGCGTTAAGCTGCAGACCTATAATGCTGGCTGGCTTCTGCTCGCGCAGGATGAGAACCGCAGCGCATGGGCGGCTACGCGCGAGGCTTCATGGGCGTTCCGCGGAAATCTGATGAAGCTGTTTGTATTCGACCTCAGCTTTATCGGCTGGTATGTACTGATCGCGGTTGTCCTCTGGGGATGTATCCTGCTCGGCACGGTCGGTCTGACTGTGATGAGCACCGGCATGGCGATTGCGGTGTTCGCGGCAGCTCTGGTGGCGGCGCTATGCCTGACTGCCGTACTGAACGGTTTTCTCTCGGCGTATATGGAAAGCTCGTTCGTGCGTATGTATGAGCATTTGACCGAACCGTCGGCGGAGTTTTATCCGGAAGGGTAAGCATCCTGCCGGGCAACCTGCATTCATGTAGGTTATGCGGTGATAGCATCAGGCAAACGATAGGATATCATTTATGAACGTGTGAAAAGCCTCGGAGATGTGTGCTCCGAGGCTTGAGGCTGTCGAAAAACTAACGTTTTCCGAGCAGCCTCTCGCTCGAAACCACGCTTTCGAGCGAATCTCGAAGAAAAACCGCGTCCTGCGGACACATTTTTTCTTCCCTTGTATAAATTCCGAGATACATGCTCCCGGAATTTATGAATTTG